>JBDTUY010000025.1:0-19149 GCA_040007495.1 Acidobacteriota bacterium
GCACACCGTCGAGCGCGAGACCGAGCGAGCGCCCACCGGAATCGTAGCCGACGAACAGTTTTGACCGTGAGATTTCCGCTGCGAAATGGGCGAACGACCCTTCGTGCGTGCGCATGCCGGGTTTGAGAGCGTCCTCAACGCGTTTGCGCTCTTCTTCGCTGCCGCCGAGGTCGACCAATACGGAACGTCCGGAGGAGGCGAGCAGGTGAAGAAGATCCTTTTCAAAATCATCATCGATTCGTTTAGCGGGATTCTCGCCGACGCCGAGACTGACCGTGATGTCTGCGGCACCCCCATCGATTTGCTGCGGCGCTATGTAGGGGCTTGCTCCTGAAACACCCAACACTTCTCGCGACCAAGTTGCGGCAAGATCCGGCAGGCGGGCATCGCCTTCGCCGCCGAAGTTACGGCTGTTGAAGAAGAAATAACGGTCGTCCGGGCACACGCGAATCAAGCCTAGTTGCGTCAGGCGGGAGTCTGGGTCGAGCACGATGCCATCGTCGATCCAGAGAGCGGATGAGGCCTCCAGGCGTTCCCGCAGGCTGCCTCCGCGTGCGTAGGGGGCGGGGAAGTACTGAATGCGCGGATCGGCTTCAAACAACTCGTAGTTCTTGCGCGGGCCTACGAAATAGATCTCGGCAGAGGGATAGCGTCGCTTGGCCGCGTCCATCAGCACGCTGGTTACGGCGACGTCTGCGCCCAGCGTGATTCTGGACAAGACATAGATTTTATCGGCGTCTGCGGGTGCCCTATTCGCACCCTTGAAGTAGCGGGTTCGCGCTAGTAGTTCCGGTGCGATGCGCGCGATGGCTTGCTGGAACAACTCTGCGTAGACGTCGCAGAGTTGAGGTTCAAACAAATCTGCCAAACGTTCGACCACGGTGGATAGAAATGCTCGACCGTCGTCGACAGAGAGAGCCCGATCTAGTTGGCGCGGAGTCCATGCCTGCCCTTTTAGGCAGCGATCCCGAAGCTCAAGACAGGTATTTTCCAACCAGCAGCTCCAGCTTCTTTCGGGTCGCGGTGGGAACCGTTTTGGGGTCGGTGATCAGCGCGTGCTTCAGAGCGGACCCGCACTTGCAGTGTCGCTCTTCAGGCATGGCCGCGACCGCAGCATGTACCAGTTTGGCCGCATTGGCCGCGTTCTGCGTCAGATTCGCGATGATGTCTTCCACCGTCACGGCGTCATGCTCAGGATGCCAGCAGTCATAGTCGGTGACCATAGCGACCGTGGTGTAACACATCTCGGCTTCGCGGGCCAGCTTAGCCTCTTGTAAGTTGGTCATGCCGATGACGTCCATGCCCCAGCTACGGTACAGGTTCGATTCTGCCAAGGTCGAAAACGCGGGACCTTCCATGCAGAGATAAGTTCCGCCGCGCGTGACGCGAACGCCGGCGTCGCTACCTGATGCATAGGCGATATCCGCCATCTCCGTGCAGATCGGATGCGCGAAACTCACGTGCGCGACCAGGCCTTCGCCAAAGAAGGTTGAGATGCGGCCACGTGTGCGATCGACAAACTGGTCCGGGATTACGAAGTCCAACGGACGATGTTCCTCTTTTAAGGATCCGACGGCGCTAAGAGAAATAATGCGTTCCACACCGAGAGATTTCATGCCCCAGATGTTGGCGCGAAAGTTCAGCTCCGATGGAGAATAGCGGTGGCCTTTGCCGTGGCGCGTCAGGAACGCGACCTCTTTGCCCGCGAGCGTACCGACCACATAGGGATCGGAGGGCGCGCCCCAGGGTGTATCGATCTTGCGTTCCTCATGCTGCTCAAAGCCGGGCATCGAATACAATCCGCTGCCGCCAATGATTCCAATTTTGGGTTGTGAACTCATGTCGTGGTTAGTTATTCCTGAATCAATTCGATCAGCACGCCGCCGGTCGAAGAAGGGTGTATAAACGAGTATAAATGACCGCCCGCGCCGGCACGCGGCTCATTCAGGATACGCGCTCCGCCGGCCTTCAGTTTTTCGAGGGTCGCGGGCAGGTCGGGTACCTTGATCGCGACGTGGTGCAAGCCTTCACCGCGCTTCTCAATGAATTTCGCGATGACGGAATCGGGCTCGGTCGCTTCCAGCAATTCGACGCGCGAATCGCCGAGGGGCGGCATCGCGGTCTCGACTTTTTCGATCGCGACGATTTCACGGGTTGCGACCTCCAGGTCCAGTTGATCGCGATAAAATTTCAGGGCTTGGTCGATGGAGCGGACGGCGATCCCTAGATGGTCGATCTTGCTCATAAGGTTCTTTTGGGCGCTCGACGGATCGCGGCTAAGAGCTCGTCCACACCCTTGCCTTCCGACGCGATCACTTTTACGATCTCTACTGCCTGGCCTTCATCTGGAGCGGTCGCGTTGTGGATGCTGCTCGCCAGAATATCCGCTCCGGGTAGGTCAGCTTTGTTGATCGCGAAAACCTGCGCGATTTCCATGATACCGGCTTTGATGGATTGGACGTCATCGCCTGCTCCGGGTGTCAGTACCACCACCGTGACCTGTGCCAGTCGCGCGACTTCGATCTCGGACTGCCCGACGCCGACGGTTTCGATGATCACCACGTCGTAGCCTGCTGCGTCCAGCAAGGTGACCAGATCTTTGGTGGACTTTGCCATTCCGCCCGGCCAACCTCGGGCTGCCATGGAACGAATGAAGACGTTGGGGTCGGCATGATGCTGCTGCATCCGGATACGATCACCCAAGATCGCGCCTCCGGTGATGGGGCTGCTGGGGTCGACCGCGATGACCGCGATTCTTTTGTCTTCTTCTCGCAGCTTGCGGATCAGTTGATCGCAGAGGGTGCTCTTACCCGCGCCGGGTGGTCCCGTAATGCCGATCGTCAGTGCATGACCGGTGTGGGGAGCCAGTTGGCGAAGAATGGCATGGCCTTCCGGCGTGGCATTCTCAACCCAGGTTGCGGCACGCGCCAAAGCACGAAGGTCATGCGCGAGGATCTGGTCCGCTGATGACGCTTCCATGCGCCTCGCGCTAGACCTCGACCTTGTAATTCAGTTCGTGCTCGTCGCCGGGGAGTCCGCGAAAGCCCCAGTTATGCTTGGGAGTCTCGAAGATCGTGATCTCGACATCCTGCGGGCCAATGCTCAGTTCGGTTTGGAAGCGTTCAAACAGGAGACGGATCAGGTTCTTCTTGGCTTCGACACTGCGTCCCTCAAACATACTGAATTCGAGGATCGTATAGCGCTCTGTTCGACCGGGTGGGTAGAAGAACTCATTCACATCCAACTGAAAAAAACGATGCGCGCGCTTATCTTTAGGGTATTGCAGCGCGTCCACCACGCATGAGTGGATCACATCGGACATCGCGGGAATCGCCGGGCCGAGGTTCGAGCGCAATCCATAGATCTTTACCTGGGACATTAATTTGTTTGGGCCTATGAGCTCTTTAGCAACTGCCGGGCGATCACCAGCCGCTGAATCTCGCTGGTCCCTTCGCCGATGGTGCACAGTTTGGCGTCACGATAGAACTTTTCGACGGGATAATCTTTGACGAAGCCGTAGCCTCCGTGAATCTGTACTGCCTCGTTCGCGACCCGCACCGCGACTTCGGAGGTGTAGAGCTTCGCCATCGACGATTCCTTGTTCACGTTCTGCTTGTTGTCTTTGAGCCAGGCGGCTCGCAACGTGAGCAATCGCGCGGCGTCGATCTCAGTCGCCATGTCGGCCAGCTTATGTTGGATCGCTTGAAACTCAGAGATAAAGCGCCCGAATTGTTTGCGCTGCTTTGAATACTTGAGCGATGCCTCATACGCACCTTGCGCGATCCCCAGTCCTAACGCCGCAATCGAAATGCGGCCACCGTCCAGGATGCGCAGGCTGTCAATGAACCCGTCGCCTCGTTTACCAATTAGGTTCGACGCCGGGACACGGCAATCCTCAAAGATCAGCTCGCCGGTGGGTGAGCAGCGCATCCCGAGCTTGTTTTCCTTCTTGCCGATGCGAAACCCGGGTGTGCCTTTTTCTACCGCTATGGCCGAAATTCCGTGCGAGCTTTGATCACGGTCGGTTACCACCATCACGACAAATAAGTCCGCGACGTGGGTGTTGGTGATGAATGTTTTCAGGCCGTTCAGGACCCAGTGGTCGCCATCCAGGACTGCTTTGGCGTGGGTGCCGCCCGCGTCGGAACCGGATTCAGGTTCAGTCAGCGCCCATGCGCCGATCCATTCGCCCGAGGTGAGTTTGGGTAGATAAGCCCGCTTCTGTCCGTCGTTGCCCGCTATGTAAATGTGATTCGAGCAAAGGGAAATATGTGCGGCGGCACTCAACGCGATGGAGGGGTCGACCCGAGCCAGTTCCTCCATCACAATCACGTAGTCGCTGTAACTGAACCCGGAGCCGCCCAGTTCTTCTGGAAAAACGGCGCCCAGTACACCCAGCGATCCGAGCTTCTTGAACACGTCGACCGGAAAATGTTGCGACTCGTCCCACTCCATTACATGGGGCAAAATCTCGGCCTCGGCGAAGGCTCGAACCGTTTTGCGAAGCTGCTGCTGTTCTTCCGTGAACCCGAAGTCCATAGGTTTTTGCGATCCGGCAGATGGGTGCCGCTACTTTGAGTGTATCAACGCTCGCTGAGTCCTTGATCGATTGATGCCTCGGGAAGACTCCGCTCCCTATCCGTCGGGCTCGCGGGAGCCTGTGTCCGTGAAATCGAGCGATACTGGGACTAGCAACTCGGAGAGTTTCAGGCAGGTGCGCAACTCCATGAAGACATTCCGGTCCGCAGCGCTGGTTGGCGCCCTATCAACTTTCGGTATTTGGCAACTGGCGGCCCAGTTTCCGGGTCAACAGTATCCAGGTCAGACGGGCGGCCAATATCCTCCAGGCCAGTATCCGCCAGGGCAGGGTCCCGGGGGGCAGTATCCTGGTGGGCAAACGCCCGGTGGACAAAGGCAGCCGCAACAGTCGCCTTATCCCGGTGGGAGGACTTCTGGGGATCGCACGCCGCCTGCTACTGCGGACCGCTCCGGCAAGGCTTACGGCACGACCACAACGCGGGGTCTGCTCCGTGTGGTCAATAGAAACCAGCTCATTCTTGAGGCTGAGGATCATCGCATCGTTTGGTACCAGTTTGATGACGGAATTCAAGTCGTCGATGGCAAGGGTGCAGCAAGCAGTCTGGACACTTTCATCCCGGGTGATCATCTGTCGGTCGATTCAACGGAAGATGACGCAGGTCTGTTCTATGCGGAAGCCGTTCATTGGGTGAGCGTGGGTCTGCCGGAGGAACGCGCCGAAGCGCGCCGCACATGGGATTTGCCGGATAAGATCCCTTCACCCGAGGCCGCTAAGCGCCAGACCGATGCATCCGGACGGCCACGGTTGACTCGTGACGGCGTTACGTCCAACGCAAAGTCGGGTAGCACCGATTCGGAGAGCTCGAGTGAAGATAGACCCAAGTTTACGCGCCCTGGTGGCTCGTCGAATCCCGCTGCATCGGCTCCGTCGAACGAGCCCAAATCGACGGCAACCGATTCGAGTGCGAGCAGCGATGACCGGCCAAAGTTTTCAAGGCCGGGGACAGTGGCCGCTCCACCGGTGACGCCAACGCAACCCGCCTCGACTGCACAGACTCCGGCGGCGCAGAATGAGGCGAAAGATTCGGAGAATGAAACGGCGGAGGCAACCGCGCCGGTTACTCCCGATACTCCTCTACCGGACTCGGCGCGTGCAGATCGTCCCGTACTAACGCGGAGGGTTTCAAGGGCTCCCAGTGCGCCTGATGAACTGCCTACGCTCAGGGGTGCGACGCCGACAGCATCCACTGGGAAAAGCACGCCTGTGCAGGTTGCGACAAACATCCCGGCTAACGCCCCAACGTCTGCGCCCGTACCGACCATTGACAAACCCGTACTGACGCAGGCGACGGGTGCATCCACCGACATGATCGCTGCCCGGTCGACTGCTGTTCCGCAAGATGACGCGACCATCGCGAAGGCTCGGCAGGCGGTTGAAGAGTTCGTGCAATCCTTACCCAATTTCGTAACGCATCAGAACACGACGCGCTACATCAAAGACGACGCCCGCGCGCAATGGCGAGCACAGGATCTTGTGACGGCCAGCCTGACGTACCGGGAAGGTCAGGAAGTGTATAGCGACGTCCGTGTGGGCAAGAATAAGGTTCAGGGCGCGCTGAAGGATATCGAAGGTTTTCGAACCACCGGCGAGTTTGGTGCGGTGCTGGAAGAAATCTTCGATCCCGGTACGGCGACGCTATTCTCGCGGTCCGGCGCGGACGAAATCCATGGCCGACGCGCAATTCGCTACAAGTTCACGGTAGCTCGCGATCACTCGCGCTGGCGAATTTCTTCGCCTTCGCAGTTGTTTTACGCAGGTTATCAGGGGACTTTGTGGATCGATCCGGATACCGGAAGGATTATGCGTTTGGAGCAACAGGCTGCCGGGCTGCCGAAGCCATTTCCTTTCGATACTGTTGAGATGTCGATCGACTACGATTTTGTTCGCCTGGACGTGGGAAAGACCTTCCTGCTGCCGACCGAATCGGAGGCGCTCGATTGTATTCGTTCCACTAGCGTCTGCATGAGAAATCAGACCTCATTCCGGAATTACACTAAATTTGATGCCGACTCCAGACTCATTTTCACCGACGACACGAAGTAACGTACCCCGGCAAACCGCCGAGCCTGCGGGAGCTTCATTTTGATCGCGACCATAGAAGACGCATTGTTGCTATTCGGACGCTGGAAAGACGAACGGGCCTTGGTCCGGGTAAAGCTGATCAGTCAGAGATTGGTCTTTGAAGCGACCGGAGCGGTCGTGGAGTTCACACCGCAGACCATTCAGATGAACGGCAACACGTGGCAATTCACGCTGCCGGTCGAAGGTGCCCGGTTCATGTTCTCCGACCCTCGCGAGATTCCTTCGGAGGCTGTGCGCACTGCCGAGCTTGCCAAGTACGAGTTTGGTCTCGCGATGGAACTTCCAAGTGGAGATCGTCTGGTGCTGTTGGAACTGAAGTCCGGCAGCGGCGAAAGTGAAGCTGACGGTGATCGTTGAGCCTGTCAGGATGCTAGTTGCGCAGGTTTCGATTGGTACTGCTTCAGTTTCCGGCTGAGAGTCCTCCGCGAGATTCCCAGGTGTGCGGCTGCCTTCTGCTGATGGCCTGCGGTCAGCGATAGTGCCTGGAAAATCATCCGCTTCTCCATAGCATCCAAGCTGGAACTGGGGGCCAGACTGGATACGACATCGCGGCGAGATCCAGTGGGATGGGAAGTTGCGATCCAGGTGGATACTCCCAGGAGTTCACTGCTGGAGGGAACCGGCATCCGTTGATCCCCTAGTGTCCAATCATGAGCCGTCTGGTTCTGCGCGCCCCCCAGCGCCAAGTCTTGCGCGGTCAAGGTGAGGTTTGCAGATAGGACAGCCGCCTGGATGATTGCATTTCGCAGTTCCCGTACGTTGCCCGGCCAGTGATACGCTTCCAGGCGCGCAATGGCACTGGAATCCAGTTGCATGGAGGGATGTTCTCGGTTTAGGAAAAAGGTCGCTAGTGGGGCGATATCCTGTACCCGGTCGCGAAGAGGGGGCACACGTAGCCGCAACTGGCATAGCCGATGAAACAGATCCCCCCGAAACAGGTGCTTCTCCACCGCCTGCTCTAAGTTCTTGTTCGTTGCGGCAACCACCCTTACGTTGGTCGAGACTTTCCTCAGTCCACCCAACCGGTAATACGGGACGCCGTCCAGAATCCGTAACAATTTCGCTTGCATCCGAACGTCGAGTTCGCCGATCTCGTCCAGGAAAATCGTACCTTGATGGGCCAACTCAAATAGCCCGGGTTTGGCGGATTCGGCTCCGCTAAAGGCACCGCGCTCATGACCGAACAATTCGCTTTCCAGCAAATGCTCCGGTAGGGCGGCGCAACTGAGGTCCACCCAGGCATGAGCCTGTCGGCGCGAATACGCGTGAATCGCCCGCGCGATCAGTTCCTTACCGACACCGCTTTCTCCCGTAATCAAAACTGTTGCGTTGGATTGCGCGGCTCGCTTCACCTGCTCGAAGAAGCTGAGCATGACTTTACTGACCATCACTGCCGGTTGACCCAGAAGATCAAGCGGCAGCAATGCCGGCCTGTTCAAAGCCGTGCTGGCCGTTGGCGGCGTAACAGTGGTTGAAGAAGCCATGGTCTATCTCTACTATGGCGGGGCAGCATACCCTACCACCCTCGGACGAATCCCCTAGCTGAACCGCAAAAAAAGCCGCTTGATGAGCCGTTTTGTCCCAACTAGATCGTGTTCTCGGGTCAGAATGGTCCCGTTTTGGCCGATAAACGGTCGGAAGGGTCAAGTCGGTGCCGGAAGGTATAAAGGTTTCATATCCATCCGCCGTTAAAGCTCCTACAGTGGTGTAGGCAGATTCCCGGGGGAGGGAACTGCGCCAACAAGCAATGAGTACCTCATCCATAAGAGTGGAAACACCTAGAAAAAAGCCGTTGTTTTCAATCAGAAGGAGCACGGTTAAGGTTCCGGAAACCAGCGCCATCGATCAAACCGCGGCTGCATCCATGCCATCGTTGTCGCCTGCCGCCGGTCGATTCCGAACGTTGGTTGTCCTTTCCGGTGCCGCTGTTTTGATGCAGTTGTTCTTGTATTGGAACTCGGTGGATGTCATTAAGTACGCCGTTTTTCTGACTGTGGCAATCGGATTGTCTAACGTCGGAATTCAGTCCCAAGGTCGCTACACATTTCCGCTTTCCGTCTTTTTTGTCCTCTTTGCGATCGAAGATCTCAGCTACTCCGAGGCCGTCTTTCTGTCTATTGCGACGGGTGTAGCTCAAGCGATATGGGATCAGCGTCGCGGGCGGTCGACCGTAGGTCCTCTGTTTCAAGTCGCCCTGGTTGCAACCTCTACTGCATTGGCGGCCCGGATCTTTGACTCCATGTGGTTGGTGGAGGCCGGACTGCACCCGATCCTTCGGCTGGGAATCGCGAGCCTCGCACTGTTCCTGGTTGGGACGGTGCCGCTGGCCGGTATCTCAGCGTTGGATTACTCGCGCAAATTCAGCCAGGTTTGGTACTCCAATGCCCTCTGGTCACTGCCCTATTACCTTGGCGCGGCTGTCTTGGCACACCTCACTTCTGTAACGGGACGTATGTTTGGTTGGCCAACCGTCTTGCTGACAGGTCCGGTGATCTATTTGGTGTATCGTACCTATTGCATGTACCTGCACCGTCTGCAAGATGAGAAGCGGCATACCGACGATATGTCCGCACTTCATCTTCGGACCATCGAGGCTTTGGCATTGGCCATAGAGGCTAAAGACCACACCACGCACGATCACTTGCAGCGCGTCCAGATTTACGCGCGGGAAATAGGCAAGGATCTGGGCCTGACGGACAAAGAACAGCAGGCCCTACAGGCTGCGGCGCTGTTGCACGACATCGGTAAACTGGCCGTTCCCGAGCATATTATTTCTAAGCCCGGAAAATTGACGCCCGAAGAATTCGAGAAGATGAAGATCCACCCGATCGTGGGTGCGGAGATACTGGAGCGCGTTCGGTTCCCGTACCCGGTTGCGCCTATCGTTCGGGCCCACCATGAGAAATGGGACGGGACCGGATATCCGGCCGGCATCAGTGGCGAGGCGATTCCGATTGGAGCGCGCATCCTTGCCGTGGTCGATTGCCTGGATGCTTTGGCCACCGACCGGCAATACCGCCGCGCTATGCCTCTGGACGAGGCCATGAAGGTAATCGAACGGGATTCGGGGAAGGCCTTCGATCCAAGAGTGGTTCAAGTGCTGATGACGCGCTACGTCGAGTTGGAGCGAATGGCGCAAGGCTCTACTCCCAAGCAAAGCAAGTTGTCTACAGAAGTCAAGGTGGAGCTGGGAGCCGCCCCAGGCGCTGGCTTTGAAAGCATGCAGTCGGCATCATCTACCGGAGTGGGCGGCGAACAACCGGTTGCGTTTCTTACTTCGATTGCCGCTGCTCGGCAGGAAGTTCAGACGCTGTTTGAAATCTCCCAGGACCTGGGGAATTCCTTGAGTCTGGACGAGACGCTGTCCATACTCAACGTTCGACTGCGGCGCATCATCCCGCATCATGCACTCGCAATTTGGCTCCGGAAGGAAGACACGCTGGTTCCCGCCTACGTGAATGGCGAGGACTACCGTTTGTTCTCTTCCCTTCAGATTCCCATCGGCGAAGGCCTCTCGGGGTGGGTTGCGGAAAACGGCAAGCCGATCGTGAATGGCAATCCGTCCGTCGAGCCCGGCTATTTGAACGATCCGACCATTTGTTCTACGCTGCGCTCGGCCGTCGCCATACCGCTCGAAGGAAATAGCGGTATCGCCGGGGTTCTGACACTCTATCACTTGGAGCGGGATGCTTTTACGCGCGATCACTTACGCATTCTCGCTGCGATTAACACAAAGATCGGCATGGCGATTGAAAACGCGCTGCGGTTCCGGCAGGCGGAATCGACCGCGACCACCGATTTCATGACGTCGCTGCCGAACGCCCGGTCGCTATTCCTGCAGTTGGATTCCGAACTGGCGCGTGCCAAGCGCGGTGGACTGCCTATGACTGTGGCCGTGCTCGATATGGACGGGTTGAAAATGATCAATGATCGTTTGGGCCACTTGGAGGGCAACCGCGTGCTGGGCTCGGTCGCGCAGGGGCTCAAGGCGGCTTGCCGAGAGTACGACTACGTGGCTCGCATGGGCGGTGATGAGTTTGTAGTTCTGCTGCCAGGGCTGAAGGCCGCCGATACACAGATGCGAATCGAACACTTGAGGCAAGTGGTGGCGCAGGCGGGAATCGGTCTCTTTCCTGACAAGAACCTGAGCGCTAGCATCGGTATCGCAAGTTATCCAGCCGATGGCACCGCAGCAGACCAGTTGCTGGCGGAAGCCGACAAACGCATGTATGCAGAAAAACGGCAGCGTAAGGAAGCCCGCAACACCGAACCTCACAAAGATTGGGCGCAGCAAATTAGCACTCTCCAGTCGCAGTAAAGCATAAAGACGGTCGTCCGTTCGGGCCAGCTTTCCCACATCATTTCGCCACTTAGCGACCTCGCTGTACCCCCTATCCCCTGTGCTCTTCTGCGCCCCTGAATGCCTGTGTAAAAGTTCCTCTTGACGGCGGAGTCGTTCAGTCGTATGATTAAAACGAACGTATGAATGAGGCGCTTTTAGCCCGAACGGATACCAAATCCAAGATTCTGGACGCAGCCGAGAAGCTATTTTCTATCAAGGGTTTCCAGGAAACATCGCTGCGCGATATTACTGCCGAAGCGGATGTAAACCTAGCGGCCGTCAATTACCATTTCCAATCGAAGGATAGCTTGATCGATGCCGTGATCGCACGTTTGGTGGAGCCAAAGAACCGGGCGCGTATCCAATTGCTCGATGCGGCGGGTCCCGACGCGACGGTTGAACAGATCCTGGCGGCTTTCCTGAATCCTCTTTGCGACGCACCAATTGAAGCCTTGGGTCCGCTATTCGGGCGTGTGCTGTCGCATCCAGACATGTTCGTGGACCGCGTCTTCATGAAGCATTTCGCTCCGTTGTCACAGCGCTTTGGAGAGGCTCTAAGTCGGGCGATGCCTGAAATGGATCGAACCGAGCTGGTGTGGCGAATGCAATTCTGCGTTGGCGTAATGACGCACTTGCTCACGTGGGGAAAAATTGTCCCTCGGGTGACCGGCGGAGTGTGTGACATGACGGATCGGCAGGATCTGTTGAATCGTACCGTAGAGTTTCTTGCCGCGGGATTCCATGCCCCCGCGCACAAGGGTTTAGGCCACATAACAACTGGGAACGTCAACGAACTATGAAAGCAATCTTACGCATCATTCCATTGGGACTGCTGCTGTTGCCAACCCTGAGTTTTGGGCAGCAGACGCTCCAACTCAGCCTGGCGAAGGCCGTCGACATCGCGCTGGCTGAAAACGGCAGCGCCCGTGTCGCCTTAGCGGAACAGTCCATTCATCGCGCCGAAACGCAAGTATCGCTGGCGAAAAGCGCCTTCATGCCAGTGATCGACGGCAGCGCAGGGGAACGTAATCAAACTGTCAACCTGCGAACCTTCGGACTCAATTTCTCAATTCCTGGCGTGACTTTTCCAAGCCTGGTGGGCCCCTTCAGCATCGCCGACATTCGAGCCAATGCGAAGTTCGCAGTGATTGATTTCACCAACCTCCGGCGTTATCGGGCTTCCAAGTCGGGACTTGAAGCGACAAAGGCGGACCTGGAAGTAACGCGCACCGACGTGAGCCAGCAGGTGGCCCAAGCCTATTTAGCAACGCTGCGGGCGGACGCGGCGCTGGAAGCTTCGCGAGCCAACGTAGAACTCTCGCAAGCTTTGGTTACGATGGCGCAATCGCAGAAAGACGCAGGGAGTGGAACCCTGATCGAAGTGACCAGGGCGCAGGTCCAACTAGCCAACGACAAGGGTCATCTGACGATCAACGAGAATGAACGCCGCCGGGCCGAACTGCAACTGCTGCGGGTGATGGGCCTGGATATGTCGATGCCGGTGAAGCTGACCGACACTCTGGGTTATCACGCGGTCAACGTATCTGGTGTGGAAGCGTCGCTTTCGCAAGCACGCGGCGCTCGCAACGATCTTAAGGCGCAGAAGGCGCATGAAGATGTCGCGCACATGAATGTTTCGACCATTGAAGCCGAGCGCTTGCCTACGGTGGGAGCCTTCGGAGATTACGGTGCCATCGGCCAACCCACCCTGGGTTTGGAACAGACACGCACTGTGGGCATCACGGTCAGTGTGCCGATCTTCGACGGCGGCCGCCGGAAAGCACGGGTCCAAGAGAGTCTGGTTCAATACAAGACCGAGCAGATTCGTACGCGAGACCTGGAGCAGGGAATCGAAATGGACGTGCGCATGGCAATCGATAGCCTGCACTCTGCGGACGTCCAGGTAGAGACGGCTCGCGAAGGTCTGACCTTGGCCGAAAACGAAGTGGCACAGGCGCAGCGCCGGTATCAGGCGGGTGTCTCCGTGCCTTTGGAAGTTACCGACGCGCAAACCCGGCTGGATCGGGCTCGCGACAATCAGATCGTAGCGCTATACAACCACAATTTGGCCCGTTTGAGTCTTGCGATGGCCACAGGAACGATACAGGAGTTTGTCCATCAATGAAAAAACGTTTACCGATTCTCCTTCTGCTTGCCGCTCTGGGCGGCGGCTACTGGTACTGGCAGTCGAGGCAGGCGGCGTCCACGGCCAACAAGATCCTGGTCTCTGGAAATCTGGAATTGACGCAGGTGGATCTGTCGTTCAAGACCGCTGGCCGATTAGTTGAGCTGAACGTGCGCGAAGGCCAATGGGTGAAGAGGGGCGACGTAATCGCGCGCCTGGACGCCAGTCAGTTGGATCAGCAGAAAGCTCGTGACTTGGCGACGGTTTCCGCCTCGCAATCGCAATATCAGCAATTGCAGACCACCATCGAATATCAGCGCGCTACGCTTGCAGGCGACATCGCAGTGCGGCAGGCCGAGGTCGCGACCGCGCAGGCACATCTGGACGATCTGCTGGCCGGAAGTCGCAAGGAAGAAATCTTGCAGGCGCAAGCGGGCGTTGCCGACGCGAAGGCGCTGAACGACGGCGCGAAGTTGGATTGGGACCGCGCCCAGAAACTGTACTCGAAGGAAGACATTTCCACTTCGCAGTACGATCAAGCCAAGACGAAACTGGATAGCACAAGCGCGGTCTTCCGTCAGGCAGAGCAGCGGTTGGCCCTGGTGATGCAGGGTCCGCGTCAGGAAGAGATCGCGGGGGCACGGGCACAAGTGGCCCGCGCGCAGGCAGCACTGAAGACCGCACAGGCGACCGAAATCGAACTTCGTCGCAAGCAAGAGGAACTAGTCGGGCGCAAAGCGGATATCGACAAGAACCGGGCACAGGTCGGCATCACGGAAGCGCAACTCTCCGATACGACCATTGTTGCCCCGATCGATGGTGTCGTGATGGTGAAGTCGGCCGAGGCTGGCGAAGTGGTCGCGGCGGGGACGACGATCGTCACCATCGGAGATCTGGATCATCCGTGGCTGCGTGCTTACATTAATGAAACCGATCTTCCCCGCATTCATTTGGGAGACAAAGGCAAGCTGACCACCGACGCGCCCGGCAAGAAGATTTATGAAGGCAAAGTCTCTTTCATTTCCTCTGAAGCGGAGTTCACCCCGAAGCAGATTCAAACCAAGGAAGAGCGCGTGAAGCTGGTGTATCGCATCAAAATTGATGTGGATAACAGCAGCCATGATCTGAAGAACAATATGCCGATCGATGCTGAGTTGAGCATCTAGTGTTGATGGTGCGTGCACGGGAAGCGGAGTTAAGACCACTGTGAATATCGTTGTCGCAGACGGGTTGACCAGACGCTTCGGCGAACTGACGGCTGTCGAACATCTCAACTTAGAAATCGCGGAAGGTGAGATCTTCGCGCTGGTGGGTCCCGACGGGGCAGGGAAGACAACCACCATGCGCCTTCTGTGCGGTCTGATGGACCCGACCGAAGGCCGTGCCATTGTTGCCGGGCTGAACGTGGCCACCGACGTCGACAAAGTCAAGGATCAGATCGGCTACATGGCTCAGCGGTTCGGCCTCTATGGCGACTTGACCGTGGATGAAAACATGGCGTTTTACGGCGATTTGTTCGGAATCGTCGGTAAGGAACGCGAAGAGCTTACCAATCAACTTCTGCGTATGACGCGCATGGAGCCGTTCCGCGCACGCGCCGCCGGAAAGTTATCGGGCGGCATGAAGCAGAAGCTCGCGCTGATGTGTACTCTGCTGCACAAGCCTCGCGTGCTGTTCTTGGATGAACCGACCAATGGCGTCGATCCTGTCTCGCGCCGCGATTTTTGGGCGATTTTGTATCAATTGGTTCGCGACGGGTTGACGGTCATGGTCGCGACCGCGTATCTGGACGAGGCGGAGAGAGCGAATCGGGTCGGCTTGATGCACCAAGGTCGCATGATCCGCTGCGCGCCTCCTGATCAACTTAGACGAGAGTTGCCGGAAGCTTGCTACAGCATCGTCGCTGCCGATCTGCATGGCATTCGCAAACAGTTAGACGGACAACCTGGGGTTGTCGCTGTGCAGCCTGCGGGTGCCGATCTGCACTTGTTCGTGGACGAATCGAAAACCTCCGTTGAGCAGTTGGCCGCGCGGTTCCCATTTACCTACAAGCGCATTCAACCATCGCTAGAAGACGTGTTCATCGCACTGGTCCGCAGAGAGGAGATCACGCGTGCCGCCTGATCTTTCCTTTGAAAGCGGCGCTCCGACATCTGGGGCTTCCCAGCCGCGGACCATTCCCGACAGCGGTCGTCCCGCCGTAACGGTTGAGAATTTGTTCAAAAAGTTCGGCGACTTCATCGCGGTCAACAATGTTTCCGTCACCGTGAAACAAGGCGAGATCTTCGGATTTCTTGGACCTAACGGCGCGGGTAAATCGACAACGATCCGCATTCTGTGCGGACTACTGACGCCGACCGCTGGCAAAGCAACTGTAGCCGGTTTTGACGTCGCGACGCAGTCGGAAGAGATTCGCAAGAACATCGGCTACATGTCGCAAAAGTTTTCGCTCTACGACGATCTGTCGGTGGACGAAAACATCGAATTCTTCGCGGGTATCTACGGCGTGCCTGATTCGAAGTTTGCCGAACGCCGCGATTATGTTCTGAAGATGGCAGGTCTGGAAGACAAACGAACTACGATGACTCGTTTGCTTTCCGGGGGCTGGAAACAGCGTCTGGCGCTGGGTTGCGCGATTCTACACGAGCCTGCGGTGCTTTTTTTGGACGAACCCACTAGTGGCGTTGATCCAATGGCTCGCCGCGATTTTTGGGATTTGATCTACCAGCTTTCGGCGGCTGGACACACCGTCTTTGTGACGACGCACTACATGGACGAAGCGGAGTACTGCCATCGCGTTGCCCTGATGGGCGGCGGTAAGATGATTGCGCTCGGGTCGCCTGCGGAATTGAAGGCGTCGCTGAGTGGCAGCCATTTGCTGCATCTGGAAAGCTCCGACCTGCTGGGCGGTATGAAGGCATTGCAAGGTCGGCCTGGGATTGAGGACGTGGCCGTATTTGGTAGCGGGCTTCACGTAAAGGTGGATGAAGAAGCTTCGGGCGAGCAACTGGTTCGCAGTGCCTTGGCGGCAGCTGGCATCGAAGTGCGCGTGCTGGAGCCGATTCCGCCGTCGATGGAAGACGTGTTCGTCACGCTGCTTGAATTTCAAGACAAGATCGCCTCTGGGGGAGCGAAGTAATGAGTTTTCGTCGCACCAAAGCGATTGCCCGCAAAGAGATCCTGCACATTCTCCGCGATACCCGAAGCTTGATGGCCGCGCTAACGCAGCCCTTATTGGTGCTCTTGCTGTTCGGCTACGCGCTGAGCCTCGACGTGGATCGAGTGCCAACTGTGATCTACGACGCGGATCATTCGCCGGCGAGTCAGAATCTGGCGCGCGAGTTTCACGGGTCGCGCTATTTCCAAGTCATTCAGGACGACGGCGACTACAAGGCCATCGAACGAGCCATGGACGAGCGCCGGGCGTTGGTTGGCGTGGTGATCCCTGCCGATTTCTCGGAGAACTTGGCAAAGGGGAAAGAGGCTCCGGTTCAGATTCTGTTGGACGGCAGCGATTCCAACACCGCTACGATCGCGCTGGGATACGCGGAGGGGCTGATTCAGACTTACGCGATGCAATTGCGGGAGGAAGCGCAGTCGAAACGAGCCGGGGCCGTAATGCATCCGCCAGTCGAGCCTAAAATCCGCGTCTGGTATAACACCGACTTGGTGTCACGCAATTTCATCGTGCCCGGCCTGATCGGCGTGATCACGATGATCATCGCTGCATTATTGACATCTCTGTGTATCGCTCGCGAGTGGGAGAACGGCACGATGGAGCAACTGCTCTCCACGCCGATTCGTCCATCGGAACTCGCTGCGGGCAAGCTGGTGGCCTACTTCCTGGTGGGCTTGGTTGACATGCTGATCGCTTTGTTTGTCGGGGTCTATGTGTTTGGCGTTCCGATCAAGGGCAGCGTGCCTCTTCTGCTCTTCTCCTCCTGCGTGTTCCTGTTCGGAGGCATGGCGTGGGGCATCTTCATCTCCGCAAGCCAGCGCAGTCAATTGGCAGCCTATCAGCTTGGAACGTTTACGTCGTTCCTGCCTGCCTTCCTGTTGTCGGGGTTTGTGTATTCCTTGCACAACATGCCGGTAGTGATTCAGGCGATCGCGCTGATCGTACCCGCGCGCTACTTCATTGATATCGCAAAGGGAATCTTTCTGAAAGGCATTGGACTACAAATCCTGTGGTTTGATTTGACGCTGCTCATCATCTACGGCGTCGTGGTGTTTTACTTTACGACCCGCAAATTGCGGCAGAAGGTGGCTTAAAGCTGTAAGGGGTGCACAAATATGATTCAAAGACTCCGCTGCCTAATTCGCAAGGAATTTCGCCAGGTGCTGCGCAACCCGCAGACCCGAGCGATGTTATTTTTCCCGCCGTTAATCCAACTGTTGGTATTCGGCTACGCCGTCAACCTGGATGTGAACACCGCGCGCATTGCCTGGATGGATGAGGATCACTCGCCGCAGAGCCGCCAGTTGTTTTCCTACTTTGAGGGCTCAGGTCTGTTTCAGGTTTTAGCTACGCCGCAGACTTCTGTAGAAATGCAGGATCTGCTGGATCGCAGCAAAGTCGACGGCGTCGTGCGTGTTTTGCCGGGATTCGCCGCCGATGTGCAGCATGGTCGGACAACCGGTGTACAGGTGTTGATCGATGGCACCGATTCCAACAGCGCATCGCTAGTTTCAGGCTACGCAAGCCAAACCATCGCCCGTTACTCGAATGAAGTGATGGGACAACGCCAACGTGCAAAATTAGTCGCGGCCGGCGTGCCCATGACCGCTGCGATTCCGAAAGTTGTGGCTCAGAGCCGGGTGTGGTTCAATCCAGACCTGAAGAGCCGCAATTACTTCGTGCCCGGGGTTATCGTGAACATCATCATGCTGGTGACGCTATCGTTGACCACGATGGCGATCGTGCGGGAGAAAGAAATCGGCACGATGGAGCAGTTGATGGTGACGCCTCTGCGTCCGATGGAATTAATATTGGGGAAGACGCTGCCCTTTCTGGTGATCGGATTCTTTGACATGCTGCTGGTGCTGGGGGCGTCCCTATTGATATTCCGTGTCCCGTTTGTCGGCAGCTTTTGGCTTCTATGCTTGGCGTCGTTCTTATTTATCATGACGACGCTGGGCACAGGCTTACTGATCTCCACCATCTCAAAAACCCAACAGCAGGCGAACATGGCGACATTCCTTTTGTTTCAGCCATTCATGATGCTGAGCGGATTTTCATTTCCGATCCGCAGCATGCCGCAGGCCGTGCAGTGGTTCACTTATATCAATCCGATGCGTTACTTCTTAGAGATCGTCCGGGGCATTTTCCTGAAGGGCTCCGGAATCGAAACACTGTGGCAGAATCTTGTTGCGCTCGCCGTCTTCGGAGTTGTGATCTTGTCGTTCAGCGTGGCCCGCTTCCACAAGACAATCGAGTAGCGGCTAAGCCGTTCTCCACGGGGACAGCTCGCGTAGGAATGCTCCAATGCCTGTTGGGAACGTGCAATTGATCTTGCGGCTTACGCGCCGCCAAGCTTCCCACACGTTGCCGACCAGGACGCCGGCCAACAAAAAGTAGACTGCGCCGATCGATTCAAATATCGCGAAGCTGACTACCGCTACGATCACGGCAAAGATCAACTGGTCGGGATACTTCACCGGCGAAGTCGGTGGGTCGGTCAAGATAATGAACGCGAAATACAGCACTGCCTGCAAATCCGGCGACCTGTAGATCTCTGAGACATGCTGCGGGTCGGCCACATAGGAAGCGATGGTAAACAGCAGGAAATAGGTGCCCAGGAACATCAGCACCATCGGCATCTTGTTGACGCGATCAGTGATGAACACGCCGCCCGCGACCAACGCCACCTGCCAATAGGGCGACACTTCTGGCAAGGCTCCCCACCAACTCTGACCCATGTGGAACACATAGAACAGCGCAACGATAGCCAGGGCTGCGGGATTGAAGGGATGGTCTATACTTCCAACGGGAGTACTTTT
>JBDTUY010000026.1:0-18844 GCA_040007495.1 Acidobacteriota bacterium
CGAATGCACCAGGAACAGGGCAAAGTCTTGATATTCGAACAAAGCCAGATTCTGTGATAGCGCACGTCGCCCAACCAGCGTGGCGATTTGGTAGGAACCACTCTCTAGCCGGCGTTCGATGCACGTGATCGGGCCAAAGCAGTGCGATGAGTACGTTTACGTCAAGCAGCGCAACGCTCACCGCTTGTCGTCAACCTTTTTCGCCTCAATTCCTCTTTCCTGGTCTCCAGCACCCGATCCAAAACTCAGGGACCGGCGGTAGTATTCCAGGTCGTCCTCTTCTTCCAACCGTTTAATATCCTCCGGCGTGATGTTAGGGAAGTCTATCCCGTCGAACATCAAAAACCCGGTATCCGGATCACGCTTAAAGGTTACTGGGGCGGTCATGCCGCGGCGCGCTAGCTCCGACAAGGCCTCTCCTACCGACATTTTTCGCACGTGGGCCATGGATTTGGCTACATCCAGGACGTCGTCATCCACATTCAGGGTCGTACGCATCGTGATGCTATGATGTCAAAACTGTTTTTTGATGTCAATTACTCTTTAGAGCATCACCAGGCTTTGCGAGACGTCCCTGCGAGGCCACAGTTCCCGCCCGATTCCGTCGATTTGCCTGCTAGAATGGAGGGACCCTCTGTAAATGCCTAAAGCAGAATCCTCAAAACTCAGTGTCCGCCAGTTCGCCGAACAGTATCGTGGCGAAATGATTTCGCTCAGCGACTCCATATCCTACTACTGTGCGGCCTCTGAGTCGATCACGGAAGAGGATCTCAAGGAGTACTTGCAGGAGCCGATCGCTGCGCTGCCGCCATCGGTAAGCGCGACGTTGCCGAAGCTTTCCATCCTATTGGTTCCCTATTTGGAGCGCGATAAAGATGCTCCGAAGAGTTCGGCCAAGGCGCATGGGAGTGCGGCCGGGGAATATGTTTCCGAAGAACGTCCTCCTGAAGGACGCATCTCTGCTTCGGCGCAACTGAGCCTGGGGGATCAAACCGTTCTGGCGTTTGCGTTGAAGGATCGCGAAATGGCCGAGTATCACTACCGGCTGTATCAGAGTCTGGCGACGGTGCTGGGCGCACAATGGAGCGCGGACGCCGACGCGAAGTATACGCGGTTGATCCGTGAAGAGCTTACGGCCGACGTGCATGGCGAAGTGGACGAAGCCTCCTGGCGGGTGAAGCAAACGCTGCGCAGGTCGAAGTCCGCAGGCAGCACACAGAATTTCCGCAAGTACGTGCAGCAGTCCTTTGTCGACACTCTGACGCTGTATTTGCACGGCATTTGCTGCGATATTGACGTTGACACGGGTCCACGTCAGTTGCCGAGCCGGTTCCTGCGTAAGCGCCTTCTCTTGTTGGAAGAATTGTTTCCGCCTCCGAAGGGTTACGCGGTGTTTCCCGAACAGCTCGGGAATTAACCGGATGTGGCGTGAGCTTTAGCTTGCATAGGAGCTTCAGTTCCGCACCGGAATCTCGTTGGGAGGCTAAAGCCCCCGTGCTCGATATCCGGAACGGATCCAAAAGACGGAAATCGCGCGCCACATCCGGCGGAAGCCTGCAACGCATTCGATCAAGGCGATGAGGAATAGGCTCGCGCAGAACCTTCTTGGGATACCCTGAAGATATGCGGACTCGATCCTTCCTCCGACTTTCTCCACTCCTGTTGAGCGTTCTGGCCATCTGCACTGCGGCTGGCCAATCCCTGGCTGACTTTGAGAAAAAGGTCACCGAATTCACCCTTCCCAATGGCTTGAAGTTCCTGGTGATTGAGCGGCATGATGCTCCGGTGGTCAGCTTCCACACTTATGTGAACGCGGGTGCGGTGGACGATCCTAGCGGCGACACGGGTCTGGCTCATATGTTTGAGCACATGGCGTTCAAAGGAACCCCGCAGATTGGCAGCAAGAACTGGCCGCTGGAAAAGAAGGCGCTAGATCATATCGAGGTGATCTACGACAAGCTGGACGCTGAGAAGAACAAGGCTCGCGGGGGCGTGAAGCCCAATGAAGAGCGCCTCAAGGCGTTGGAAGCGGAGCTGAAGGACGCGATCGAGAGTGCCGACAGCTTCGTTGAGCCCAACGAGTACGACCGCATCGTGGAATCCAATGGCGGGGTCGGCATGAATGCCGGGACGTCCGAAGACTCCACCCAGTATTTCTACAGCTTCCCTTCCAATCGTCTGGAACTGTGGTTTTTGCTGGAATCTGAGCGCTTCCTGCATCCCGTACTACGCGAGTTCTACAAGGAGCGCGACGTGGTTAGGGAAGAGCGGCGAATGCGTGTGGAATCCAGCCCGCAGGGCATGTTGATCGAAACTTTGCTGGCCACTGCGTTTGAAGCGCACCCGTATCACAACTGGGCGGGAGGCTGGCCCAGCGACATCGAGAGTCTGCGACGAACGGAAGCCGAGGCGTTCTACAAGAAATACTACGTGCCGTCCAACCTGATTATCGCGATCGCTGGTGACGTGAATGCTGCCGAGGCTCGCAAGCTGGCAACGAAATACTTCGGACGCCTACATTCCGCCCCTCTGCCTCCCTTGGTCCGCACGGAGGAGCCTCCGCAGGTCGGTGAAAAGCGAGTAAAGGTCGCATCGCCGGCGCAGCCTCTGCTGGTGATCGGCTACAAACGCCCGGATGAGCTTTCGCCGGATGACGCCGCGTTGGACGTGCTGGGCGAGATCCTCACGGGTGGCCGCACGGGTCTAATGTACACGGAGATGGTCCGGGATAAACAGCTATCGCTAGGTTTGCAGGCGATACCGTCTTTTCCCGGCGGCAAGTATCCGTCATTATTCCTATTGTTCATGGTGCCTGCGGGCGGCCACACAGTGGAAGATAACGAGAAGGCGGCGTACGAGATTGTAGAGAGGGTTAAGAACACCAAGATCGACGCTGCTGCTTTACAGCGCGTCAAAACCAAGCTTCGGGCAGGTGTGATTATGAGTCTGGCAAGCAATTCCGGTTTGGCCGAGACGCTGACTTCGTATCAAGCCAGCCACGGCGATTGGCGGCGGTTGTTCACCGAATTGGAAGACTACAACAAGGTAACGGTGGAAGACGTGCAGCGCGTGGCTCGGAAGTACTTGGTGGAAACATCGCGAACCGTGGCGTATACGTATGCTCCGGCGCAGGCCGCAGCACAGGGAGGCAAGTAATGAAACGGTCCATCGTAGCCGCTTGCTTCGTCTCCTGCCTGGTTTCGACTCTGGCCTTTGGGCAGAGTCGACCTCCTGCAACCAAGCCGGTTGCGGCCCAATTGGCACCTTCAGGAACTCCGAAGGTATCCGACTTAAAGTTCCCGCCGTTGAAGGAAGTCAAGGTGCCGGAGCCAGTCGAGTTCACGTTGTCGAACGGCATGCGGGTGTTCCTGTTGGAGAATCACGAACTGCCAGTGATAGAAGGTCAGGTGTTGATCCGCACGGGCAACTTATTCGACCCGAGCGACAAGCGCGGACTATCGCAAGTGATGGCAGAAGTGATGCGGTCCGGCGGCACCACCACCAAAACCGGAGATCAACTGGATGCGCAGTTAGAAGATATCGCGGCGTCGGTAGAAAGCGGCATGGGCGAGACTAGCGCCAGCATGAGCTTTTCCGGCCTGAAGGAATCGACCGATCAGATCCTGTCCATCTTCAAGGACGTGCTGACGTCGCCTGAGTTCCGGCAGGACAAGATTGATCTGTCGTTGAATCAGTTCAGCAGCGGAATTGCGCGTCGCAACGATGAGGCGGATGAGATCCCCCGACGCGAGTTGCTGTCAATTTTGTATGGCCGCGATACTCCGTATGGATGGCAGACCGAGCTGGCGGATCTGTCGCGGATCAAGCGTCAGGATCTGATCGATTTCTACAAACGCTATTATTTCCCCAAGAATCTGATGCTGGCTGTGTATGGGGATTTCACAGCGGCGGAGATGCGGACCAAGCTGGAGACGCTATTTAAGGGCTGGACCGTAGATCAGCCCGCAGTGCCCGCGTTCCCGCAAGTGACCGCGAAGGCCGCGCCTGGGGTGTACTTTGCGGCCAAGGCGGATGTTACGCAGACGTTCTTTTCGATTGGGCATTTGGGTGGAACCCTGAAGGACAAAGATTATCCTGCCCTCGAAGTGGCGGCGAATATTTTGGGTGAAGGCTTCAGCAGCCGCCTGATCACGCAGATCCGCACCAAGCTAGGGTACGCGTATTCGATTGGTGCGACGTGGGCTGCGAATTACAACCATCCCGGAACCTTCCGGATCGGCGGCAGCACCAAGTCTGCTTCGACAGTAGAGACGATACTGGCGACCAAGGTAGAGATCGAGAAACTGCGGACCATTGAGGTGACGGCCAAGGAATTGGACGAGGCCAAACAGGCCGCGTTGAACAGCTTCGTGTTCTTCTTCGACAGTCCGGCGAAGACTCTGAGTCGCGTGTTGCAATACGCGTACTTCGGCTATCCGAAGGACTTCCTGTTTCAGTACCAGAAAGGCATTCAGAACGTTACGCGCGCGGACGTTTTGCGCGTGGCCAAGCAATACTTCCGCACGGAAGATTTGACGATTGTTGCAGTCGGAAATCCTGCGGAGTTCGGCAAGCCGCTCAGCACGGTAGGAACTGTGAACATGATCGATTTGTCCATTCCGGGGCTGAAGTAGGCAGATCGAGGCTTTGTAACGGAGTTCCGTCGGCGGACGTCCGATAGACAGGGGCCAACTGTGAATCGCTTGTTTGGAAACTGGTGCAAATGATGAAAGCGCTAATATTGACTGGGCTGGCGCTTGCCTTAACTGCAAACGCACAAAATCTTGCACCGCCTGCGAGGTCCTCCAGTAGCGCAGCCGCGCTGGATTTGCAGGTGCGCGGGCGTCAAATCGTCGACGATGCGATTCAGGCGTTGGGCGGAGACAAATTCCTGACGGTCCAGAATCGGGTGGAATCCGGCCGCGCCTATTCGTTCTTCAATGACAGCGTGAGCGGTTTGTCAGTTGCGAAGTTCTATACCCGATACGTCCCCGCGGATAAGCCCGGGGAACAGTTGGCACAGCAGGAACGTCAAGGCCTGGGCAAGGATGAGTTCTATTACAATATCCTGCGGGAAGAAGGCGGGTGGGAGGTTACCTTCCGCGGTCCCAAGCGGATCGAAAAGGATCAAGTCGGGCGGCATCACGAGAGTACCCTGCACAACATCTTCTACATCCTGCGGAACCGTCTGCATGAGCCCGGTTTGATCTTCGAATCCAAGGGAGGCGAAATCGTCGACAACATGCCGGTGAACATGGTCGACGTGATCGACGCGCAGAATCGCGTGGTGACAGTCGCGTTCCATCAGAGCACCAAGCTTCCCGTGCAGCAGACCTGGTTGTGGCGCGACGTCAAGACGCGGGAACGGAACGAAGAAGTGACGCGCTTCTCACGATATCGCGACGTGGCGGGAACGCAATGGCCTTTCCAGATGCATCGCGAACGCAACGGCAGCAAGATTTACGAAATGTTCGCCGATAACGTTGTGATCAATCAAAACCTATCCGAAGATCTGTTCGCGATCCCGGATGATACGGCGCGCCCTTCACAGGGACCGCAAATCAAGAAGGAAAAGAAGAAAAAATAACCGGGTACTGCTTAGCGCCCTCCGGTCACGTCCAGAATCGCTCCCGTCACATAGGACGCCTGATCGGATAGCAGCCACAGAATCGCCTCCGCTACTTCTTCCGAAGTTCCGCCGCGCTGCATCGGCACGTGGACTTTCAACCGATCCACCCGCCCGGCCTCTCCACCATCGGCGTGCATTTCCGTGTATATCAACCCAGGCCGAACCGCATTGACACGAATGCCTTCCGTCGCCACTTCTTTCGCCAGACCGATAGTCAACGTATCGACCGCGCCCTTGCTGGCCGCATAGTCGATATATTCATTGGGCGAGCCGAGGCGGGAGCCTGCCGACGAAACGTTGACGATGGCGCCCCCGCTTCCACCGTGGTGCATCGACATTCGCAATACAGCATGCTTGGCGCATAGGATCGCACCAATGGCATTGGTCGCGAAGATGCGTTGAATGCGCGCGGCATCCATCTGATCCAAACGCGACTGAGGTGCAAGAATCCCGGCGTTGTTGACCAACCCGCAAATCCGTCCCATAGCGGCGGCCGCGTCAAACAACCGGACGATGCTCACCTCATCGCTGACATCGGCTTGCAGCGAACTCGCGACGCCACCTTCTTTAAGAATGCTATCGACCACGGCTTGGGCAGGCTCTGGTCGCTCGAGGTAGCTGAGGCAAACCGCAAAGCCCCGCTTAGCGGCTAATCGCGCGGTGGCGGCCCCAATACCTCTACCGCCTCCGGTCACCACAATCACACGTGAATCCATGTACTTTTGGGACATACCCTAGCATGACCCCAATGAGCCTACCCTTGCAGCAAGGTGAGCGAAGGAATATGAGCCGTCGGCAATGGCTTGAAGCCCACTTTGGGCATTCGATTGCTTCATACTTACATATTGAGGTATCCGCTATGAGACTTTCGGCGAAATGCTTGGATCAAGACCGCCGCATCCAGTCGGCGATTCGTTTGGCCGCTGGAATCAGCGTGCTGCTAATGGGGGCCAGCGGGGGTTGGGCCTTTGCCCCAAAGCCTGTCCCGCAACCTATGGAGAATACGTATTGGGTGTACCGGCCGACAGGGACAGGTTCGGGTGTTTTTGCGTCGGGCGGCAAGCAGGTGACCCTCTTCCTGGATCCGTTAAAGAAGGTCGCGATCGGCAGCGGAGGCTGTAACACCTTCTCTATACCTTACACGCTGAAGCGCGGAAAGATCACGTTCGGCAAGCTGACCTCGACCGATATGAGTTGCGGGCCGGTGGACGCCGACGAAGCGGGTTATTTCCGGCTGTTAAGTGGCGCAGTGAAATATCAAATTATGGGAAATACGCTGAGCTTACTCGGCAACGACGGCACAGTAACGGGGACGTTTAGATCGTCCCCGTTGGATCCTGGCGGGGTGCCGCAGGATTAGGCAGTTTAGGACAGGCCGAGGATCTTACCCGTCGTCGTATCCAGATCGATGTCGTAATACCCAGGGCGAGTGGATAGCCCGGGCATGGTGGACATGGTTCCCAGTAGCGGAAACAGGAAGCCTGCGCCAACGCTGGCGCGGACTTCGCGGACCGGTACTGTGAACCCGCTGGGAGCACCCTTCAAGTTCGGATCGTGGCTGATCGACAAGTGCGTTTTCGCCATGCAGATCGGCAGCTTGTCGAAGCCTTGTGCGGTATAGGTCGCAATCTGTTTTTCTGCTTCCGGCGAATACTCAACATCCGCGCCACCGTACACCTGCTTGACGATGGTCTCGATCTTTTCCTTGATGCTGATGTCCAGCGGATAAAGGAATTTGAACTTGCTGGGCTGCTGACAGGCCTTCACCACAGCGTTTGCCAGATTGACTGCGCCCGCGCCGCCCAGTGCCCAATGGTCCGTCATCACGGCGTCTTCCGCACCGCCCGCGATCGACAGTTTGCGGACCAATTCCACCTCTGCGTCCGTATCGTCCTTAAACTTATTGATCGCGACCACTACGGGCACGCCGAACTGACGCGCTGTCGCAATGTGACGAATCAGATTGGAGCAGCCTTTTTCCAGCAGGTCCAGATTCTCAGTCGTGTATTCATACGCCAGAGGCTTGCCAGCCACAACTTTGGGGCCGCCGCCGTGCATCTTGAGTGCGCGAATCGTAGCCACCAGGACCACGCCATCCGGTTTCAATCCGCTGTAGCGGCACTTGATATTGAAGAACTTCTCCATGCCCATATCCGCACCGAAACCGGCTTCGGTTAGGACATAGCCGTCGGCACCCGCGAGCTTGAGGGCGATCTGGTCGGCCACAATCGACGAGTTACCATGCGCGATGTTGGCAAACGGACCCGCGTGGACAAACGCCGGGGTCCCCTCAATCGTCTGCATCAGGTTCGGCATCAAAGCGTCCTTCATCAGGACCGTGATCGCGCCGGTAATGCCAATATCGTCCGCCGTGACAGGCTCGCCCTTGCGATTGGAACCGATCACCATGCGGCCGAAGCGGGCCTTCATGTCGGCCAGATCCGTCGCCAATGCCAGCACGGCCATGATCTCGCTGGCCACCGCAATGTCAAAACCTGTCTTGCGGGTCTTGCCCTTTTCCTCCGGACCTTCGCCGATCGTGATGTTGCGCAGCATGCGGTCATTGGTGTCGAGCACGCGACGCCAGGTGATCGTATCCTGATCGATGTCGAGCCGCGCGAAACGGCTGCGCTCCTCAGGCGTAAACGTATTTGGGTCGGTCTTATCGATGCCCAGCTTCTGCACGCGGCGTAGCATTACGGCGCTGAACTTGCGGCTGCCGTCCTTAGAGGGGGGGGCCAGGCGATCGAAGAGAGCGTTATCGTCGGCGGTGGTCTGTTCGTGGAATACGCGGGCGTCGATGGCTGCGGCGACCAGGTTATTCGCCGCGATGATCGCGTGAATGTCTCCGGTCAGATGGAGGTTGAACTCCTCCATCGGGATGATCTGGCTGTAGCCGCCGCCCGCCGCGCCACCCTTGATACCGAACGTCGGGCCTTGGCTTGGTTGCCGAATGCAGGTGAACACTTTCTTGCCCAAATGCGCGCCAAGCGCCTGGCTAAGGCCAACCGTCGTGGTCGTCTTGCCTTCACCAAGCGGGGTCGGCGTGATCGCGGTCACGACGATGTATTTGCCGTTCGGCACGTCCTTGAGACGTTCGCGAATCGATAAATGCACCTTGGCTTTGGTCGTACCGTATTGATCGAGTTCTTCAGGCAGGATGCCGGCTTCGGCAGCGATCTGAGAGATCGGCATCGGAACCGCAGCCTGGGCAATGTTGATGTCACTTGGAACGGGGACGAGTAGGTTGGTTAGCTTGCGTGGCATGTGTTTTGGGGTATGGAAAGTCGTTGTGTCTCGAATAAACCACGAGGCACGGAAGTCCGATTATACTAGAGAACCTGCCGATTTCACGATCAAATCCATTGATAGCAGTGCTGTCGCCGGGTTGATCGGTTGTCCGGCGATGCAAAACCCGGCGAAGGAAGCGGCACGCCGAAATCCGAATATACTGGTGAATCGCTGGTACCGAGGAAGGCCCTCTCGCCCCTGATTGGCACATGCTACGATCAAGGCATGAAGCTCACTATTGAGCTAGATCGCGAAGACGATGGTCGTTGGATCGCCGGGGTTCCCGAACTAAATATCCTTCTCTATGGCGATTCGCATCAAAATGCGATTCGTTGTGCGGAGCAAGCGGCCCGCGATATTCTCGCTGATCGGATCGCTTAGCTGGCCTTCTTAAGCGCTTCTTCGACAACTTCGGGATGCCGAGCAATCACCGCTAACAGCACACGGGTCGGTGCATCAGGGCGCGCGCGGCCTTGCTCCCAATTACGAAGAGTCGCAGGCGGTAACCCGAACTTCGTGGCAAATTGTGTCTGACTTAGCCCCATCGTCCGGCGCACCTTGCGAACGTCAACTTCAGGTACTTGAACTAGCGTCGCGCGAGCACGGTCATTGTCGCCCTGCGTCCAGGCAACAGCCTGTTCTAACCCTTCGATAATTCGCCGACCGACCGTCGGGCGATTCTTCGCAGCCTTCTTGGCCACTTTACGTTGCGTCATGATTTTCTCCCGGCCCCGCTCTTGTAGCTCTGCGCGAATTGCGGAACAAGTTTGGCCATCGCATTTCTCTCGGCCTGCGTTAGGTTAGCTTTCTCATTCTTCCCGTAGGCTGCCAGAAGAAATAGGGGCAGTTGCTCACTGTGGAAGTAGTAGATGACTCTGGCGCCACCGCGTTTTCCTTGGCCAGGAAGCGCCCAGCGCAACTTTCGTACTCCACCGGTTCCAGCGATCAGAGCGCCGGCTAGCGGATTTTCCGCAAGGTACGCGACCAGTTCGCCACGTTCAGTCTCGGGCATAAGGGACTGTACATCTTTAAGGAATCGCTCCGTTTCAACAACAGTCATCGGT
This sequence comes from Acidobacteriota bacterium, assembly GCA_040007495.1. GTDB lineage: Bacteria > Acidobacteriota > Terriglobia > Bryobacterales > Bryobacteraceae > Palsa-187. The sequence continues at coordinate 9,985 of JBDTUY010000026.1, forward strand.
GTGCGATCACATCCACACTATACGCAATTTGCGTATGGAGGGCAATCGCTACGACCAAAGACAAGACCCGCAAGCGGACGAATATGATCACCTCGCTTGCGGGTCTTAATTCTACCGGTTGCTGAACCGTCTACTTAGTCCGAGCCCCGACGTTCTTCTGTTTGCCGCCTTTATCTTCCGTATAGTGAGCCAGATCCTGGTTGCCTTCGATGCAGGCGAACTCCATCTGCTCATAGTTCGGATCGTTGGCGTTGGCGCGGTTGATTGCGCCTTTCAGTTTCATGGGCTGAGTGAATTCCGCCGAGGTGATCGTCGCTTCGTAGTCGATGGAGTTGGAGTTAATCATCGTCAAGCGCTCCACCACGTGGGTGTCCTTGGGCGTGTAGTGGCCTGACGTGTCAAACCACGTCTTGTCGGTCTGGTTGGTCGTGTCGATCACCAGCGTATCGCCTTCCCAATGGGCCACGGCTTCGCCTTGGAATTGGCGAACCGAATCCGGCAACTGGTGTGGACGGTTATCCAAGGGGATAATGCGGCGGGTGTGCATGATCTCCCACATCATGACCATGTAGTCCTTGGTCTGAATGGTTTGCAGGCCGAACTGCAGCCACATGGTGTGCGGTACACCGGACGGGAAGCAATGCAGTTCAGGTTCCAGGAACATCCGGTTGGCGATAATGTCGTCGGACTTCGCGCGGGCCGCGACCGTATAGGGAACTCGGCCATCGGCCGGATCGACAATCAAGTTTCTGGCCGCTTGTTTGGCTGCGCCCGCACCAGGGACTCCCCCGCCGGGTCCGCCTCTACCTGCGCCTGGCCCTGCCGCAACTGCGCTTCCGGGAGCAGCACCTGGTCCACCGGCAGCAGGTGGTCCGCCCTTGGTCGCGCCACCACCCTTCGGAGCTCCGCCGCCTTTGGCCTGTGCGGGTTCGATACTGACCGAAGCGCCCGGGGTCACGCCGCCCCAGAAGCCCGACATGTCGGGCTTGCCTTCTTTAGTGCGAGGCACGGGACCTGGAGGCACAACCTGTTTTCCGCCGCCCTTTACGCCACCGGGTGCGCCTGGCGCGCCTCCCTTCACGACCGTATCGCCCTTCGCAGGAGCTTGACCGGTGGCAGGCAGAGGTCCCATGACGAATACGCCCACCGCGACCGCTGCAGCAATGATCGACATCGTCGGTATGGCGGATGCGCCTTTATTCGAACCCCAAAATCCTTGTTTAATAGACGCTTGTTTCATGAAACGATCTCCTCAATTATCTGACCGCCGCGTTCCCGAATCAGCCGCTTGCTTACTGGCCCGAATTGGCCTGATCATCCTCGGCGTAGGAGTGGCACTCGTATTCCATTAACTGCGCGAACTTGTCGGGGTTGCGATTCAAGGTCATCTGAATCGTGAATGGTTTGGTATAGGTCGCAGGGTCGGTCAGCGTGGCTTTGTAATCCATCGTGTCTGCGCTGGTGCGGGTGAAGCGTTCGACTACCTTCAACTGGCCGCTGTGATGATTGCCGGACGCGTCCAGCCACGTTTGGTCGTTGAAATCCTGGGTATCCACCACCAGCGTGTCGCCTTCCCAATGGCCGATCGAATCGCCGTTCCAGAAGTCGAGCCCTTGATAGGTGTGCTTGTTGCGCGCCATGTACACGTAGCGCAGCATGTGTGTGTACTCAGAGGCGATAACGATGTACTTGGCGGTCTGGAAAATCTGGAAGGGATAGCCGGAGGTCACAAAGCGCGGCACGCCCGTCATGTAGCAGTGATTCACGGTGTCGGCATCGAAACGATTCTTGAAGTTCGACTGCTGCTTCGCGCGACCGGCAGCCGTATAGGGAATCATGCCATCCGTAGTATCGGTGATAAAGCTCTTACCGGGGCGGATGCGGGTGCCACCGCTATGCCATTCCAGACTGTACTGGGCGGTGTTGTTCGCTTCCCAGATCCCCTGCAAGTCCGCTTCCTTGCTGCCCTTCTCGATGCGAGGCGCAGTGTACTTCTTCTCAGCCGAGACGGGCACCGGACCCATCCACAGCAACCCGCCCATTGCCAACACTGCCCCTATATACCGATTCTTCATGAACGTTCCGCTCCTCATCACTTTCGGTATCCACTTTCAACGCCGCACCTGACCCAGCACTGTTAGCCCCGTCCGTGAGGGCGGGGATTCGCCCCACGTGCACGCTAAACGTATCGAAGGGCTGCGCGGAAGCCTCCTGCGCAGCCCTCAGATACTGAATCAAACCATTTAGGAAAGAACTACTTTCCCTTGGTAGCGGCGGGAAGGACCGGGGCACCCGGGGTCGCGCCTTCTTCAGGCGGGCGGCTGCCGAGACCGAGCGTCACGCCGCTGTTTATCAGTTTCACACCGTTAGACCACATCATGGGTGAGCCATCTTTGGCCGCAAACCCGCTGACTTCCACCGGCTCGCCGACCTTAAAGCTATCCTTGCGCCAGCCATTTCGATAGAGGCCATTGGGGGGCGGCGTCTCGGCTCTCCACGACGTCACCTTACCGTCCGCGCCAACGACATCGAAGTGCACCCAGGAGTGGGGATTGGTCCAGTCCATGGAGGTGAATTTGCCGGTCAGTTTCAGCGGTTTTGTATTGTCGTATTCAGCCGCGAACGAGTGATGCGCCCACACAGGTAGGGCACCCAGAATCAGTGCGGCGGCCACGCCCACAACAGCCAACTTGAGTTTCATTTAGAAAGCCTCCAACAACCGTATCTGATACAGCCGACAGCTACTACATTGTATCGGCGCACCAGATTTCCATGGCGGTCACCTCGCGTCCCTCAGGGAACCAAAGAGGCCAAGCAACCGACATGAATAATAGTTGGTTGTAGAGCCAGAGTCAAGGTATTTGACAGGGATTTTGAGAGGATTTGGAGGGTAGGCTTGTGGATACGCAATCGGAAATTTCGCGCCTCGGATATTGAGGCCTCGCCGCATATTGTCAGTCAGCTCTACCATCCCTGCCTGCAAGTCGGCTGCCGAGCCGACTCCAACCGCCCAAAACAAACAAAACATCCATCACCGACTCTCCATTCGCCGAAGCCGAACTCTCCTTGCATCGCACAGTCCCGATCAGAATCCCCCGAGCCTTCCCCCGCCTTTATCCACCATCTCCAGAACATTACTAAGCATTCACACTGCATACAATTTAAATGGTTTTAATTGTCACGCGATTTCCCTTGACAGCCCCCCCCCTGCTAGGCGGCATACTGCTTCTGCAATCTGCTTCTCACCAAAGTTTTCCACCTCAGGAGATCAGCGTGACCCCAGTCCGCCACGCGGCCATTGCCGCCCTATGCTCTGTCGTGTTCTCAGCCGGAGCCTTCGCCCAAACTCCGGCCTCCACATCTCCCAAGCCTACAACCACAGTAGGTGTCGTCCCGCCCCCCAAGCCGCCGATTCCGGATACAGTTCTATTTCAACTTTACTTTTTGCAGGTGGATGCCATGAAATCCATGAGCGATAAGATGGGGGCCGCTGGCAAAGGTGTCAGTCGCGCGCGGATCTCGAAAATGACTCGGACCAACGACACCGAGGCAAGCCTGATTGAAGAGACCGCCACCAGTTGCACCGCTCAGTTGAATAGCCTGGCCAACGCAACCGCTGACCAGCGTACGGCCCTGATCAAACAATTTAAGCAAGGCGACGCGGCTGCCGCGGCGGACGCCAACCGGCAGGGCACGCAACTCGACGCCGACCGCGACAAATTGCTCACTGGCTGCATGCAGAGTTTGCAGAAGGGCCTGGGCGACGCACGCTATCAGCAGGTGAAGACGGCGGTGTACTTTAGCTTGGGGCCGGCGATCACGGTACAGCCGCCGAAGACCGATTCCGGTGCGACCGCCACAACCACAGCTCCATCACGATTAAGGGGGCACAGTAATGTCTCGCCATTTTCGATCTCTTTGCGGGTGTAAGATCGGTATCTGGGGTGGCCTTATGGCGATGTCGATCCTGCTATCCGTGCCAGCAGCGGGCCAAGGTGTCGGGTTCTCGCAGATTATCTACCCGGGGCCCGGCAATGTCATGTCAATGACGGCTACCGTATCAACCCTGTGGTGGGAGACCGTCTGTCAGGTTGCCCTCCTTGCCAATTCCTTCGGTGACAGTGCCAGCGACGGTCCGTCCTGCGGGGACGGTTTTATGGGCGTCGTGGCCTATCTGCAGGTACCGTTTTACCCCGTGAATGGCTCCGTCTATCAGGTGCAAGGGGAACATTGGGGCTACTTTGCGGGCGATGGAACCGAGTATATTGAGCCCTCCGGTGATGCCTTTATCTACCAGGCGCCAGGGGGCGGAGGAGGCGGTGGCGGTGGGGGAAACTGCAATGCCCCGGTAATTTATGGTGTAGCGATTACCCAGCAGTCCTCTACTACCGGCTACCTCGAGATATACGGGAGCAATCTGTCACCCCTCACCAATTTTTACGTTTCCAATGCTTCATCCTCTGTAGCATACGAATCGTCCGGCCAAGTGAATCTGTATTATTCAAACGCACCACCAGGCTACTATCAAGTGCAGCTAACCACCGCCTGCGGGGCGAGTAACGCCGACCAGTTTCAGCTAACTGGGCCACCACCACCCCCTGGCGACCCGACCCCGGTCATCACTGGCATTTCGCCATCAACGTGGCAGGCTGGAGAGTGCTATTGCGCTGGTGATCCGGTACACACCTTTGTCGCGATCAACGGTAGCGGCTTCGGGGCCTACCCCTCTGTCTATACCAACGCCACGGGCCTTTCGGGGCTCACGGCTTGGCCCCAATCCGACACGCTGATTTATCTTACGTTCAGCGTCGATCCGGGCGCGCCATATCAACCCAATGTGTCCGTATCCGTAACCTCCGGAGGCGTGTATGGCGGCAATGGGTTCGTGTCGACGGGCGGCTCGTCACCGACGTCAACGCCACAGTCTGTAGTGATTTCTGGCACTGCTCCTCCGCTCAACCCAAGGATATTCTGGAACGGATTGGACAAGACGGGTGCTACCTTAACCGTCGTGGTGGGCGAGGCGATTGTTCTCACGGGCTCGGACGGGACAGGACAGAGTCTAATTAATCCGAGATGGAGTCCCGGCGGTGCCATCCTCAAGTCATTTGATGGAACGCTACCCAACAACCAAGCCGACTTCAACGTGTCAACATCGGGTCCGGGACTTACGTTTCACTTTTACGCCGCTGGGCAATCCGTTCCAGTGGGATTCTTCATTGACGACGCAAATGGATATACATATCCGGCGTCGATCTACTTCAATATTGTTGCGCCGATCCCCTCAACCACACAGGGTATCGCCAGCGGTCTGGGTCCATCAGGTGTCCTAGTGGACACGAATAACGGCTTCCCAGGACAGACGCTTGCAATGCACTACGGTAACGGGACGAATGTTCCAGGAATAAGCTTTTTCAATCCCTTTCAGCCGCCATAGGGAGCGAACGGCACTTACCAATGGGTCCAAGTTGTAAACAGCGCTACTATTGCTGGAATAATTCCAGCAAACGTCGACCCAACCTATCCAAACGGAGCGCAGATCTCCTACTACGACCCCGCGTTGCCAACCGCAATCTGCACCGGTCTGGATCATACATACCCGTATGCGCCGGACCGACCAACGGATGATTCTCCCGGTCTTAAGGTCAACCCCAACGCAACTCTTTACACCATAAATGAGGCATTTACAATGTGGCTAATGTTTAAACCGAGTACATCGCCGAGTGGGCAGCCTGTTCAGGACCCTATTTTCGTACCGGTTGCTATCGTCAATTGGGGTTGGTCCGGCACCTTCGCGAATTCAGGAGGGAGCTTGGTGGTTTCATCTGCTTCTGCATTTCCCACCAGTGTGACTCCCGGTCAGTTAAGCTCTTCCTATCCTTCATGGAACAGGAATGCCGGCAACTGCTTAGAAGTAACGAAAAACTAGGAGGAGGTTCAGATGAAAAGCATAATGGCCATTATATTGACTACGTCCGTAGTTGCTCTGTCCCAGAACTCGATCGAAAGGCCGAAGGCAATTGTTGAGACAACTCGAATGCGACTCAGTGTTGATGTCGCGTCTTCGTCGGTCAAGGCGGGATCCCCCATCCTGTTGAAGATTCAACTTAAGAATCTTTCCAGCCAGACTGTGCATATGTCGGACTTCGGTGACGTCTTCAATTATCACGTCCGCGTGCTAGACGCAGCGGGAAAGGAAGGACCAAAGACGGAACTCGGTGAGCGGCTATTTCAGGACGTGGGAATGATGTTTTCGAAAGAAGTGCCTGGTACTAAACCAGGCGAGAAAATCCGCATAGGTCCCTCCATGCCGATCAGTATTAAGAGCCTAACTTTGGCGCCTGGAGAAGTCTGGGTGGATACCCTAGATTTGACAAAGATTTATGTACTTCCCCCCGGGGTCTATCAAGGGCAGTTGTCCTATACCGTGGAAGACCGGGACGGGAAACCTCGGACAAACGACCCTTTAGTGGTCCCAACAGACGAGCGCGCCTTTGCCAACGGCTTCACGATCGTAATCACGAAGTAGAGGGGGGCCAAGGCTGGTTGGTTATTTCGCATTGCTGGATCGTAGAAGATAGAGATCCGCGTCAAAGGCCTCAACCCCCTCGGGAAGTACCCACTGTTTCCAGCCGATCCCTCTCGCCCCACAACTCCATCTCCCCGCCCCTCAACCACTTCCCATTTCACCGACCATCCATCGCCCACCCAACCCCCTACCCTCAAGTCAGGAATTCGAGGCGGTCTGTCATCGGACGGCCTGGATCGACCCCACCTTCGGGTAAAGCGTTGCATTCCGGACACTGCAACAAGGGTCTGCGCGCGATGATTGTTAGCTAGTACATGAACGAGCCCCTAGCCGCCGTGGGTAAAGGGGACACACCAGGGGACACACGGGGACACACTGACCCGGGAAAACGGGGACGGAAAACGGGGACAGTATATCCTTTCACTTTATTCCTTCCGGCCTGTTGATGGCGATGAAGGCGGTCGGATAATCCGCGATAGGATACCCTGTCCCCTTTCAGGGGGTGCGGCCCAGACTATCATTGGACGAAAAGGAAGCATATGCGGCCGCCCATTCGACACCGCCTCAGTATCGTTACGAAGAGTGCAATCGGTTCGGACCCTAGGTTACGCGGAGGAAATAGATCATGAAACTAATAATTGCCTTTTGCTGCATGACTGCCACCGTTTCCTTTGGCCAAATCCGTTTCTTGGAGCCTTCGCTTGGGTCGCCCAATGCAAAGGACCTCACTCAGCGCGTTGCGGCCAGTGACTATGTAATCGTGGGCTCTGTCACAAAACTCGATATGGCCCATAGCCTAACTATGGAGGAGCGGGTTCGGAGGGTCCTAGAAGCCAAGGATCTGAGTCAAGACGGGGATCACGCATACATCTGGACGATCCACGTTGACTCGGTTCTATGTCGCAATAGCGATTTTCACCCAGAAAACACACCATCGCGAGACCTTGGGAAGGACATCTACTTGGTGAGACCTATGGCGGAGCCGGAGACCGTCGGATCTCAGCGAGTCGAATTTTTGCAGCAAAATAGAAAATACCTTCTATTCCTGCATGTAGATCCAAAGAAGAATGAGAACTCTGGCAAGTATCATCTCGACCCGGCTTGGGGCTACTACAGAGCGCAGGGATACGGCGATGGAGCCATAAGGCTCCCATTGGAGGCGGAAAAAGGAGACAAACCGAAGGGTGTCTTACCCGAATCTGTTTACCGTGCGGCCGACGGAAAGGATCTCTCTACTCCCGTGCTCGACGCCACGACTGCGCTATGCGCCGCCGTTCAACCTTCAGATGCGTTCCAGAAACAGGTAAAGCTGGAACTGCTCAAGTCGTCCACCGACCCCGTGATGCGCGACAACGCTGAGGCGGCATTGAAGATGCTCGCCCCATCGGCACAAAGGTAATCTCTGCAAGACCGACGGGGGAGCGCGGGGTCAAAGGCCTCAACCCCGCTCGGGAAGGGCACTCTGTTTCCAGACGATCCCTCTCACCCCACAACTCCATCTCCCCACCACTCAACAACATCCCATTTCACGCACCATCCATCGCCCACCCGACCCTCTACCCTCAAGACAGGAATTCGAGGCGGTCAGTCATCGGACGGCCTGGATCGACCCCACCTTCGGGTAAAGAGTTGCATTCCGGACACTGCAACAAGGGTCTGCGCGCGATGATTGTTAGCTAGTACAATAACGAGCCCCTAGCTGCCATGGGTAAAGAAGGTAGTCTCTGCTGCTGTAGCAGGCTAAATTGATAACAGCTCGGGTCGACCTTAAAGCATGCTTTGGGAGGATTCAAAGCCAAGAAATCGGCAGAAATCAGAAATTGGTGTCAGAAATCGGTCTCAAAGAGATCGAGCACGGGGCGTCAGCCTCCCAGTACGCGGAGTACAGAGCTGAAACCCGCACCACTTCGGAGCGAAGAGCTACTCGACCGTGACGCTCTTGGCCAAGTTGCGCGGCTGATCTACGTCGCAGCCGCGTTTCACGGCGATGTGATAGGCCAACAGCTGCATCGGGACCACTTCCAGGATCGGCAGCAACAGTTCGTTGGTTGTACCGATGCGGATGGTGTGATCGGCGGTGTTGACAACCTCATCGTCGCCTTCACAGGCAATCGCAATCACGATCCCTTCGCGGGCCTTTACTTCCTGAATGTTGGACAGCGTCTTTTCGTAGAGCAGCTTGCTCGAATCGCTGGAGAAGTCGCGGGTGGCGACCACGACCGCCGGTAGATTCTCGTCGATCAGCGCGTTGGGGCCGTGCTTCATCTCGCCCGCAGGATAGCCTTCGGCGTGAATGTAGGAGATCTCTTTGAGCTTCAAAGCCCCTTCGAG
>JBDTUY010000027.1:0-18716 GCA_040007495.1 Acidobacteriota bacterium
TATATTTTTTCATCTTGTATCGATGTTCAGGACCTGCCAACCTATCTGCATGCCAAGCGCGCGTTGACGTATTCTCCAACTCAGCAGCCGGATTCCACCGGGGAGAGTTCGTTGGAGGAACAGGAACGTCAATTGGTCGTGCAGGCCCTGGATGCAGCCAAAGGAAATCAGTCTCAGGCTGCGCGGGAGCTTCGAATCGGACGCGATGCCCTTCGCTACAAGATGAAAAAATATAGCTTGGATGCAATTCGATCTTGAAATATGATCGCTAGCGGCCGATTCGATGACGGAACGCTTCAAGGTGTGTTGGCAGCGCTTCCCACTGCCGTTCTTGCCCTGAACTCAGCCGGACTGGTGGAACTATGGAACGCTTCGGCGGAACAAATGTTGGGCTGGAGCGCAGCAGAAGTTCTGGGCAAGCGCCCGCCTCTTGAACTTCCGCATCCCATTTCCGGTCCAGACGTGGAGCTACGCATAACACGCAAGGACGGAACCCCCATTGATCTACAGATTCGAACCATTCCTTGGACCAATTCCGCGGATCAACTGTATGGCTCGTTAGTCTTCCTCACCGATCTGACATCGCGCCACGCCATTGAGCGGACCGTCGAGGAACTGACCGCGCAAGGGGAGCAGGCACGGAGCACGGCACAGGAGCACCTGCGCTTTCGTGAGCTTCTGGAAGCCGCTCCCGACGCCATTATCGAGGTGGATGCGTCGGGCCGAATCGTCCTATTGAACAAGGTGACAGAGCTGATGTTCGGCTACACGCGCGACGAACTGTTGAACCAGCCTGTGGAGATTCTGATTCCACAACCTGCTCGCGCAAGTCATCGGGTGCATCGACGCCGCTACTGGGACCATCCGACCACCCGGCCTATCGGTATCGGGTTGAAGTTGGAAGGTCAACGGAAGAACGGCTCCAAATTCTCGGTCGAGATCAGCCTCAGTCCGGTGAAATTTGAAGGCGGATTTAGAGTGTCCGCGATCATTAGAGATGTCAGCGAGCGAAAACTTGCCGAGGAACAATTGCGTGCGATTCAGGCCGCTTACACCGACGAGTTGGCCGCCACGAATCGCGAACTGGAAGCCCGCAACTTGCAAATCAAGCAAGCTGATCGGATGAAGAGTGAATTCCTCAGTGGGATGAGCCATGAGTTACGTACACCGCTACACACAATCATCGGATTTACCGAACTCCTGGAAGAAGAATTGGAGGGCCTCCTCAACGAGAAGCAGCACAGATTTATGCGTCACATCCACAAGGATTCGCAGCACCTGCTCGCATTGATCAACGACGTACTAGATCTCAGCAAGATCGAATCGGGGCGGTTGGAGTTGCTGTATACTCACTTTTCCTTGCGAGATGCGCTGGAAGATGCGGTTTCTTCTATACGTCCCCGCGCTACAACGAAATCGATCGTCCTGGAAACCACCGTTCCTTCTCAGGTGGATATCTTTGCAGATCGCCTGCGGTTTACCCAAATTCTCTACAACCTGCTGAGCAATGCCGTGAAGTTCACTCCTGAAGGCGGTAGGGTTGCGGTTGAAGTTCGAGTGGTTGACGGCTCCATCGAGATCTCCGTATCAGATACGGGGATTGGCATCGCACATGCCGAACAGGAGTCGGTGTTCGATAAGTTCTATCAGGTTGGCCAGCGTCAGGCTGGTGGGCATGAAGGTACAGGGCTTGGGCTCGCGATCACACGCCAGCTGGTTGAAAAGCACGGCGGAACCATTCGCCTGAAGAGCGAACCCGGAAAAGGTTCGCGGTTCACTTTCACGATTCCGTGTGAGCCCTTTTAAAGTCAAACAAGAAATCGCGGCCATGAGCACGCTGGCGCTGAATATTTGCAGATTGTTAACAGGCGACGGCGTACCGACCTCAACCCCAACAAAGCGGCGGGGCCTTATTCAATGACCTCGCCTTCGTGCTCTTGATTCGAGCGCACAAGCCCACGTCCGCGCGGTTCTAGAGGAAACAAACCAGGACCATTCGCCTTCTGCCACAAGAACTCGCCCTGGTTCCTGTCGACTCGCCGTGGTCGGCCCCCATGAGGGTAGCGAGTTACCGGGGATGGCACGTATGATACACTTTTCCCGCATGCGCTCATCGGTACTACGATTCGTTTTCGCAAGCTGGTTTCTAGGCTGTGGCTTTCTCGCGGCACAACCAAACGCGACGCCGGCCAAACCCTCTGCCACTAAGGACGCGCCGATTCCGCGCTATCAGGTGAAACGCGCGCCTTCGCCGCCCGTGATCGATGGCAAGCTGGACGAAAAAGCGTGGGAAGCTGCCTCGCCGGCGGTGACGCTGCAGTTCCTTTGGGAGAGCCAGACCGGCGCCAAACAGAAGACTGCGGTCCGCATGCTTTGGGACGACCAGAACCTCTATCTGGCTTTCGATTGCGACGACGCCGACATCACCGCGCAATTCCAAAACCGGGACGACCCCACCTATCAGGACGACGCCGTCGAAATTTTCATCAATCCCAGGCCTTCCCAGGACGGTTTGTATTTCGGCTTCGAGATGAACGTTCGAGGGGTTCTGTACGATTACGCCAACCATGGCGGCCGCACGCTGGTGAAGCAGTACAACGCCGAGGGTGTCCGGATCGCGACCTTTATCCGTGGCACAATGAACCTGCGCGGGGATAAGGATCAGGGCTGGAGCTTAGAGGCCGCCATTCCCTGGAGCAATTTCGATGCGCTGTCCCGTCCGCCCCAGGTAGGCAGCGTCTGGAAAGCCAACCTCAATCGCTGGGATGGCGTGGAACCGGATCGGAGGATGAGCATCTGGTCCGATCCACAACAGGAGACGCCTTGGCCGCACATCCCGCAGCGCTTCGGCGAACTGGCCTTCGTACAATAGCGCCGGTTCGCGGTTGCTTGGTATAGAGTTTGCCAACTTAGGCTACGAAGTGGCGACTGCCGATGGCCTGCCGAACCATAACCAATTCGTATGGTTCCAGAAGAGTAATGGATTGTTCCTCTGGGGCCTCCTTCGCTACTGTTACAAGTGATAGTATCGGAAGCCAGGGATACAAGCCGCGATGCCTATTTTTGAGTATGAGTGCGTGGAATGCGAACAGCAGTTTGAGCATTTCCACCTCACGACTAACTCCCACGCCACGTGCCCTACTTGTGGGGCCACTAACGTCGATCGACTGGTATCGCTATGCGCCGTCAGCTCTGACGGCACCCGGGCAGCCAACCTGGGCGCGGCTCATCTCCGCGCAGCTGGAAGACGGCAGGAAAAACAGCGAAGCCAGCACGCGGAGCATCACGAACATTTTGGCGATTCGGGCAAGGGGACGAAGTGACGTCAGGGATGAACATGCCGCTCAAAACTTTGTTTCTGTTTGGAAGCCTGACGATGACTGCGGCGCTGTTCGCGTTTCAGCAGTCTCCCCAAAAGCAGGTTTCCACAGAGGTGCACCCCACTCCCTCTGCTTCGCAGGCAAAGGGAGCAGCGACGAAAGCGTCGTTCCATGCCACGCCTCAAGCTGCCAGCGCGGTATTTAACCAGTACTGCGTGGGTTGCCACAACGACAAGGCCAGAGCCTCCAATTTTTCTTTGGAAAAAGCGGACCTCGCAACGGTCGGCGACCATCCGGAAGTTTGGGAACGAGTCATCCGCAAGATGCGTGCCGGGATGATGCCTCCGCCAGGCATGCCTCGACCGCCTCTTGCAACCTATGACGGGCTGCGCGACTGGTTGGAATCCGAAGTCGACCGGAAAGCCGCCGCCCATCCCAATCCGGGTTCGGTTGTCTTGCACCGTCTGAATCGCACCGAGTACGCGAACGCGATACGCGATTTACTGGATCTGCGGATCGACCCGTCTACGTTGCTCCCCTCCGACGATTCCGCCAGGGGCTTCGACAACATAGCGGGTTCCCTGACCATCTCTCCCACATTGTTGGAAGCGTACACATCGGCTGCGGCCAGGGTTGCACGCATGGCTGTGGGATTTTGGAAATCGCCAACCGAGGCAGCCTACATCTCGCCCGGAGACACCTCGCAGACAGAGCACATTGAAGGATTGCCCCTGGGCACGCGCGGCGGCATGGCTGTGCGTCACGTTTTCCCCTCCAATGGCGAGTACAAATTTACCGTACAGAATTTCGGTCTCGGGAAGTTTATCCCTGGTGAAAAGCTGGAATTCCTGATCGACGGCGAATTGGTGGAGATGCGCGATTATCGGGGAGTCGGTTTGGCTGCTGCGAATTCCTCGGACAATGACGGGACCATCGATGTCACGATTCCCATCAAGGCCGGATCGCATCTGGTGGGCGTCACGTTCCTGGCGGAAAACTATCGCCCGAGCCTCGATCTGATTCGCCAGTACGATCGCAAGTCGCTGGAAGACAATCCGATTCCGCAGCTTCAGTATCATCCAGCAGTTGGATCGCTTCGTATCCGGGGCCCCTTCACCGCCACCCGTCCTGAGGACTCGCAGAGCCTCCGCAAGGTTTATATTTGCCAACCCACCAATGTTCAACAAGAGGAGCCTTGCGCGCAGCAGATTTTGACAACTCTTATGCGTCGCGCGTATCGGCGTCCCGTCACACCCCAGGATATGGAATGGGTACAGGGGTTCTATCAGGAAGGTCGCCGCGACGGGACGTTCCAGGATGGCATCGAACTCGCGTTGCGACGTATCCTGACCAGTCCGCAATTCCTGGTGCGCGCCGAACGCGAACCCGAGAATATCGCGGCGGGACAGTCCTATCGCATCACGGATTTAGAACTCGCTTCCCGTCTTTCTTTTCTGTTGTGGAGCAGCATCCCTGACGACAAACTAATCGAAGTAGCCGCAAAAAACCAACTACATCTGCCGCTGATTCTGGAACGCGAAGTCCGCAGAATGCTGGCCGATCCCAAGGCTGATGCGCTGGTTGCAACCTTCGGCGATCAGCTTCTCTATCTGCGTAATTTGCCGTCTACATCTCCGGACGGACTCTTCTATCCGAACTGGGATGATGAGCTTCGCAAGAGCTTCCGTCGAGAAACAGAACTCCTGTTTCAGAGTGTGATCAAGGACAACCGAAGCGTTCTCGATCTTTTGAATGCCGACTATACGTTCCTGAACGAGCGGTTGGCCAAGCATTATGGAATTCCAAACATCTATGGCTCGCAATTCCGCCGCGTCGCGCTTGGACCAGAATTGGCCTACCGGCGGGGGCTGCTGGGACAAGGCAGCGTTCTTGCCTTGACGTGGCAACAGAACTTCCGTACATCGCCGGTGAAGCGCGGGGTTTGGGTGCTGGAAAACATTCTTGGTACTCCGCCTCCAGAACCGCCGCCGAATGTGCCTGCGCTGGAAGATAGCAACGGCGACAACAAAGTGATGACCTTGCGCGAGCAGATGACGCTGCATCGCAAGAATGAGCCTTGCGCAAGCTGCCATAAACTGATGGACCCGATCGGATTCGCGCTGGAGAATTTCGATGCGGACGGTTCGTGGCGAACTAAACAAGGTGGTCAAGGTGGCGTGCCGCTGGACGTCTCTTCGGTGATTTGGGATGGGACGAAAGTGAATGGTCCAATCGAGCTGCGTCAGGCTCTGATGAAATATTCACCACAATTTGTGCGCATGATTACTGAGAAGCTGATGACGTATGCCCTGGGACGCGGCGTTGAGTACGAAGACATGCCGGTCATCCGGTCCGTTGTGCGGGACGCGCACAAGGATAATGATCGCTTTGTGGCGATCCTGATGGGGATCGTGAAGAGCGGTCCTTTCCAAATGAGAGTGAAGCGGGTCGAGAACTGAAGAGGCTATTATGTTTCTCACGAAGAAATTCATTCCGAGACGAACGTTTCTGCGCGGTGCTGGCGTTGCCATCGGCTTACCGCTGCTGGACAGCATGGTTCCGGCCCAAACGGCATTGAACAAAACCGCCGCGGCCCCAGTCCCCCGCTTTCTGGGGATCTGGCATCCGCACGGCGCTGCGCCCGGTTACTGGAGCCCACTCCAGGAAGGCAAGAACTTCGACTTCTCGTTTATCACCAAGCCATTGGAGCCCTTTCGCGATCGGGTGACCTTGATTAGTGGAATGGACATGCCAGAGGCTGCTGCGACGACGGAGGAGCCCGGTGGCGATCATGCTCGCGGGGCCGTATTTCTTTCGTCATCCCGTCCGCGTAGAAATGCGGTGAGCCCTTATCTGGGCGTCTCCTTCGATCAGTTGATCGCCAAGAAATACGGTGAGAGTACGATTCTCTCGTCTCTGCAGGTCGGCGTGGAAGAGGACGGCAACTTTGGCAACTGCAACTGGGGCTACAGTTGCGCGTACACCAACTGCGTCTCCTGGACCTCGCCTACATTACCTTTGCCTACAGAAGTAAATCCGAGGCTCGCGTTCGAGCGCTTGTTTGGGGACGGAACCAGCCCCGAGGAACGCCGCTTGGGAAGAAAGCAGAGTGCCAGCATTCTTGACTCTGTTGCGCAGGAGATCTCTTTCTTCAAACGACCGCTCGGCGAGGGCGACAAACGCCGCCTCGATACCTATCTGGAAAATATCCGTGAGATTGAGCGCCGAATCCGAATCGCCATGGAATCGACCGTCAAGGAACCCAATGACGAAATTCCTTTTGGGTTGCCCGAGAACAAACACG
Organism: Acidobacteriota bacterium; assembly: GCA_040007495.1. Classification (GTDB taxonomy): domain Bacteria; phylum Acidobacteriota; class Terriglobia; order Bryobacterales; family Bryobacteraceae; genus Palsa-187. The sequence goes on from JBDTUY010000027.1 coordinate 6,625, forward strand.
TCCACTATCGCCTGATGTACGACCTATTGGCGCTGGCGTTTGAAGGGGATTTGACTCGCTCGGCGACTTACATGCTCGGTAAGGACCTCTCCGGTGCCAGCTTCCCGGAAGCGGGATTCAACGGCGCCTGGCACGGCTCCTCGCACCATGGCGACAAGCCCGACAATATCGCGAGCTATGCCAAGATGAATCGTTATCACGTTCAGAATCTCGCCTACTTCGCAGACAAGTTGAGCAAGATTCCAGATGGTGACGGCACGGTGCTGGACCACACGCTGATCTATAAAGGGAGCAACATGGGCAACTCCCATCGGCATGCGCACATCAAAGTTCCCGTGATTCTTTTGGGCGGGTTAGACGGGAAGTTCCAGGGCAACCGCCACATTGTGTTTCCCGATAACACGGAGCGAACTTCGAACATGTTGCTGGCCCTGCTGCACAAGTACGGCATCGAAGACGTCCCGAAGTACGACGCGGGCGGGCGCGCGACGGGAATGCAGAAATCGTTTGGATCTAGTACGCGTCCGCTGTCTCTCTAAAACACCATGAAGCTCGCATTCGTGATTGCGGCACTCATTGCTGTGCCGCTGCTGGGGCAAAGCAGAGCGACACGCCCAAAGATCGAGCGTCCCGATGGCCGCGTCTGGGATGTTATCCGGACAAATTGCACGTCCTGCCACGGAATCGACGACTATGCTTTTTTCGCGCTGGATAAGGCGGGATGGCAAAAGGTGATTGAAGACAAGCACAAGTCCGGAGATGTGAATCTTCAGCAGGCAGATCGCGAGCTTTTGTTGGGATGGCTGGCGTCCAAGTTCGGCCCCGAGACCAAGCCTTTTCCGCGAACTTATGTGCCGCCGGAGATTACGACATTCTTCTCCGATCCTGAAGCGTTTCGCTTGATGAACCGCTCCTGCACGCGCTGCCACGACTTGGGGAAAGTTCAAGGCTCGCGCAAGGCAACCGACGGCTGGCGGGTCACTTTGGTAGACATGCGGGAACGGGGCGCGCAGGTTTCCGATCAGGAATTGGAACAATTAGTGGAATGGTTGGCGCGTGTGTGGGGAACCAATCAGGACAAATGAGCATGCGCCGCGCTGTCACCCTATCATTGTCCGGCATCGCCACTTTGGCTGCCGTGATGCTATTTGCCGCGCCTGCGCCCGAGGGCCTGGAATTCACGGCCACAATCGCCAGAGTTGCGGGAGCACCGGATACCGCGAGGTTTGAAATCCTGCGCTGGTCGACAGACGATGAACGTGAGAAGTTGGTGTCCGCCTGGAATCTGAAAGCTCCCGCTCCCGCAAGTGCTGCTGCAGGTAGGGGCGGCGCGAAGGGCGGCAAAGGCAAAGGACCGGCCCCGGCAGCGGTGAAGGCAACTCCGGAGGATGCACTGGCTAAGGCGTTACAGGCAGCTACGACTGTCGGCTATCTCTGGTCGTCGGAGAATGCCGGATACGCACTGCGCTATGCGGGTCGATTTTCAAATCCGGATGGATCGCAGCGAATTATTCTGATCACGCAACGTCGGCTGGGGTCCATGAATCAGTTGTGGAAACCCACGTTTGAAGGCGCACCCAATACTAACGACTTCTCAGTGATCGAATTGCACGTCAACGCCAAAGGAGAGGGCGAGGGCAAGGCGTCGCTGATGGGCAAGCTAGCGGTCGACGCTAGCAAGATCGTGACGCTCGAGAATTATTCGGCGCTGCCCGTAGTTTTTGAGAAAGTGCACCGCAAAGTGGCGCAGCCGTAGGACCGATGGATCACTAAAGGGACAGACCGACCATGAAACACCGATTCAAAATTTGCCTTGTCTTCGCGCTGCTGGCCGTGTCCGCTACCGGTGCAACTGTGAAGAGCGCCGTGGCTGACGCCGCCATGCGGGGCGACAAAGTATCTGTGCGCAATCTGGTCCGAACCAAGGCTGATGTAAACGCTCCGCAGATCGACGGAACCACGGCGCTTCACTGGGCCGTGCAGGCCGATGACCTGGAGTTGGTCAGCCTCTTGATCCAAGCAGGGGCCAAAGTCTCCACAGCGAACATTGCGGGATCGACACCGCTGCAATTGGCCGCTATCAACGGAAGAGCCGCGATGCTGGAAAGGCTGATCACCGCAGGTGCAGATCCCAACGCGCCGGTAACCAAATCCGGAGACACGGCGCTCATGATGGCGTCGCGTACGGGAAAAGTGGCCGCGGTGCGAGTACTGTTAGACCGGGGCGCGAAGGTCAACGCTCAGGAGACCTGGGGTGGGACAAGCGCTCTAATGTGGGCGATCTCTGAAAAACATCCCGATGTTGTGAAGCTGTTGCTGGAACGTGGAGCAGACGTGAATGCCCGCTCTTACTATGTTCCCTCGGCATCAGGTCGCGGCTTCGAGGGCACAACACCTGTACCCAAAAAGCCCAGCGAAGGCTTCGAGGAGTTCGCCAGCGGCTGGTTAACGCCGCTGATGTTGGCTGCCCGGGAGAATAACCTGGCTTCGGCCAAGTTGCTCGTGAACGCCGGGGCGGATGTCAATGCCCAAGCGGGGGACGGAAAAGATGCATTGGCTCTTGCCTTTTTCGACGGCAGCTATGAAGTCGCGGAATTTTTAATCGACAGCCACGCCAAGGTCAATCAGGCCGACGCCCAACGGTTCACTCCACTCTTTTGGGCGGTGGACCGGCGCAACATGGAGACTGCTCCCAATTTCCCTTGGATGGAGACGCGAGATCCGCTGCCGCTGATCAAGAAGTTGTTGGATGCGGGTGCAGATCCCAACGCTCTTATCAACGCTACGCCTAGGGCTCGTATGCGAGAAGGATCGCCGCGTTTGGTTTACGCGACCTCGTTAATGCGTGCGGCTTTGGCTGGCGATGTCGAGCTCGCGAAATTGCTGCTGGCGCATGGAGCCGATCCGCACATCATCTCGAAGGACCGAGAATCGACCTTGATGGCTGCTTGCGGGACGGGGTTTATCAACGGATATCATCGTCAGAGGACTTCCGCAGAGCGCCTAGAGCTGGTGAAGCTGTTAGTTCAGTTGGGCGAGGACGTAAACGCCGCTGACAACTACGGGATCACCCCGCTGATGGTGGCGGCGAACCTCGGCGATATTGAGATAGTGAAATATCTAATCTCCAAAGGCGCCGATTTGGGCGCGCACGATCTTGGCAAGAAAAACGACGGGGCATTTGGGTCCAGTGTGGAGCCGCTCATGCCCCTCGACTACGCGATCGGCGTCGGGACCTTCGTTCCCAACAACGCTGTCATCATCCACGCGGATGTCATGAAATTGATGGCCGCGGAAATGAAGCAGCGGGGCATCAAGCATACGACGTCTGAATGCACGCTCCGGGGATTCACCTGCGCACTGGCGAACGTGGACCCCAAAACCGCAACGCCCGCCGAGATTGCCAAGATTCGGCAGATACAGACGGGCTATCAAGTGGATGGTTTGACAGGTGGGTTGGCGGTCGGCGACAAGGCACAGAAGTAGCCAACCGCTCCAACCTTCTGACTACTTCTGCTGTGCTTGCCAAGCCTTTTTATGTCCGGCAAAATCGTATCCATCAAGGGCCAAGTGAGGGGATTTACAAACAACATTCCACCGCCGCGACATGGCCAACATCATCTAGGGCAAAGCTCTAACTCATCGCTCTGGACCGTTGCTCCTGCGCGGATTTCAATTCGCTTCTGTCCTCTTGCCAAGCTATCGATGACCAAAGCGTCGGTTACTTCGTCGTTTTCCAGTCGATCCGTGGCAACCATGGCATACTTGCCGGGACGGACGCCTGCAATGTCCCAGGCTCCATGTTGATCGACCTCCGCCGTATAGTAGAAATCCGCGTTTAAGCGAAGTGTTGGATCCTCTGGAATCATAATCACGATCCCGCCGACAGTGCTATTCCGCGCCTTGAATGATCCAAAGACGCGGCCGTCGGCGCTACGTGACATTTGAACGGACACGGTGGTCGCATGGCCTGCCGCAGCGTAGATTGGAACGCCAGGGGCAACAGTTGCGCCATCCACTTGGACTAGTTCTTCGTACGACTTTTCCGGCCCGGCACTCCCGGCGCTCAGCCGATAGTGTCCCGGAGGAACTCCGTTAAACACTACCGTTCCGCTCTGATCGGTGACTCCCGGATACACCGCCCCAAGCGCGGTTAGATATGGATCGGCAGGTGCCAGGAACACTGTGAATCCGGCTCGTGATCCATTCTTATTCTGTGCTTCGCCGGCCAACCGAACAGCTACTGTTAGCTGCGCCGTCTTCTCAAGAGCAAGGCGAAGGTTATCGAGCGGCGCGCCAGCCACAGTGATTTCCTGGACGGCAAGCGTGCTGACGGTGCCATCCTGCAATCGCTCCGATGCCACTAGGAAGTACCTTCCGGGGAACACATTCCGTACCTGAAACTCCCCCTTATTGACGGCGGCGGCGGAGAATGCGTCTAGTCCACGAACGGTTGCGTCCGTTGGAATCAGCGATACGGACACCTCACCAAGGTTCTTTTGACCGGAGATCGTTCCACTGACGGAGGTCCCGTGCACCTGCGTAACTGCGAGATCTGCCGTGATAGAATTCGCGCGGCTTCCCACTTGGAGCATACTATCGCTGCTCAACGATTGAGCACGGTTGGAAAATCCAAGCGCATGAACCCGGTCTTCCAACGGCTCATACCCGCTCATCTCCACTACCGGCGACAGGTAGCTTGCTTTCAATGCGACGCTGCTTCTTGGAAAGGGCCCGATGCGGTAGTGCCCCTGGTCATCGGTTGTAACTTCTCTGACTACCGTGGGCATGAATTGGTCGTCGATCCGGCGGATCGCGATCGCTTCGATTTTCGCTCCTCCTGTTGGATTTCCGTTGTCATCGCGAACATGGCCCTCAATATAGGACTGCTCCATCAGCTTCCACACGATGCTCGACTGCTCTCCCGGCCGGAGCCGAACGAAAGGAGTTGCGTAGCCGCGCGTGCTTCCCAGATCTTGGCTGGGAACGGCCTTTGCATGCGCGCCGATCAAGCGATACTCTCCTGGCGGGACCATCGGAAAGCTGAAGCGTCCGTCACTCGCGCTACTTGTCTGCAATACGACGAGCCCGGGTGTATCGCTAACCGGCGCGAGCACGATATGCGCCCCTGCCAGTGGCTGACCCGAGAGGTCGCCAATCACCATCCCCGACAAACTAGAGTTTGTGTTGTTGGTTGAGGACTGACCGGTAGCCAAGGAAGCCAGCGTCCAGACTGCGGCCAGCCATATTCTCGAATTGAATTTCCCGATCCTGTTGAAAATCGGCCGAAGCCTGGACGTGGTGTTCATTTGGGTTCCTTTCTCGATTGAGTTTTAGTTACTTCACAACCATCTGCGCCTTGGAGGTGCCGGAGGAGGGCCGAAAATAAAACCGGTCGATTCCGTCCCCTTGATAGGGCGCGTTGGTCACGACAACTTTGGAGTTGTTCAACTTCAGCGCCCAGTTTTGGTCCTTCCAGACCGGAGTACCCAGATGGTTCAAGTCGGTCTGATTCGCCGCTCGATCGCCTGAGTAGATGTAGGCGTAGGTGACGTTGACCATCTTGAATTCACCTTTTGCGGACTCCCCAGCCGAAATGGTCCGTACCGCACCCACATAACACTTTTTCCCGTCGGCGCTGTTGTAGTCGCCTTCGACCCTCCAAGCAGTGGCCTTAACTTGCGCTCCCTTGTTGGTCGCCGTATGATTCACGAACTCCCCGCCGCTGGTGCATCCACCAAATCCGAAGGCTGAGAAAACCACCGCCAAGGCGGCAATCCCGAAGAGGCGGGTTCCGCAAGTGGCACCCGGGCCGTCTTGCCGGTTTGTACTACGTCTGGTTGCGAACATGTGCTGTTCTCCTTGTTTTGATTACCTGGTACATTTCCAGGCACCTAGCAATGCGCGAACCCGGAGGAAAGTGTGCAAACTTTCTTATGACTGGGGATTGGACGTGGGGGGACAGCAGCGCAGAGGCGAAAGCAGGAAACGTGACTGTGGGTCACCTGTTCCTATGTAGTGGATAAGGCGCCGTGGGGCAGCGACTTGAAGGTCGGACCCCACGGTACTCAAGGACGTGTTCGCGACGAGTTACTTACTAGTCGCCAGAGTAATGGCCGGGGCCGCCTGACCCGCTGAGCGGACGATCATCGCCGAAAACGGGTCCGAAGTAACTCCCGGCGGGACTTCTACGTTCAATTGAAACACCCCGGGGTAGAGGAGGCCCACGAACAGAATCTTGGCCTTCAGTCCCTGAATGGTGACCTCGATTGGATTCGTGGGCGTAGGATAAGGGTCATTGGGGGGCGCTTGCCCCGCCACAACCGGTCGATCCACGGGACCGAGCCCAGTCGCAAAGAAAATAATCGCGTCGCCAGCCTTCGCAGGGTGACCACTGTCGACCAGAGCGTATCCGCTGGGGGTCGTCAAGTAGACGTGGCCCTGGCCAAACCCCTGACTGTTATAAGCAAACACTCCCGGCTGGGACGAGCCTATCAACACCTGTTCTCCGAGTGACAAGACGTTGCCTCGCTGCACTCGCATTTCCAGCTTGGTCGAATCCGGAATGCCATACGGCAAGATCGCATTTACTTGGCCATCACTGATGTAGTACAAGGACAGCGCTTTGCCGCCAAGTATGATCGAGGTGTCGCCTAGGGTCGTGGGGAGGGGCGCGGTGGGGGCGATCATATACTCACGAGCCAACAGCGCTCCGAAAATGGATACGTATTCGCCTGGACTAACTAGCGCTTCTCCTCCGAAACTGGCCGCATTCACCACTCCGCCCGCAAAGATCGCCGGTTGGTCTGGGTCCAAGTCCGAACGTATCGCCACAGTGGTCTTGCCGGTGATCCCGGTCGCGAGGTTCGTCGCCTGCAGGGTGACCGTCAGGTTGGCCTGCGTGGTTCGCGACGACCACGTCGTCTGCCAAGTGCCATCGCCCAAAGATAGCAGGGAAACCGCAGGATCGTTGGTGGAAAACGATGCCTTCACCTGCCCTTGCGTCATCGGATTTCGGCAGTCATCCACGATGGTCGCCTCTATGGACACGGGCCAGCCTGCAGCCGTTTGATAGCTCGAACCAGGGCGCTTGATCACCGGGACCAGGGTGGTTGGAATGCAGGTGGTGGCAGCCCGCCCCTGGATGGAATCATTAACGGTCGCGGAAGCACTCACTACAACAGCGACCTCCAAACTGCGGGTCACATTGTCGGGAGAGAAACTGAACGTGATGGTCGCGCGATACACCCCTGCGGTCAGAGCCGAGGCTTGCGGAGCCAAGTCCAGGTTGACCGTTTGTCCCGCAAGGATCGATCCGCTGGCAGGCGCGGCCAGCCAGCCTGTTCCATTCGCAAGCTTCACAGACGCCGTGTAGCTGATCGTATGCGTCGTGATATTTGCCAACTCCACCTTCTGCGCAGCGACGCTGGCCGCATTCGGAGCAGCTGTAAATAGCAACCCCGCTGGATTCACCTGCGGCCCCACGGAGCCGTCAGCCGGTAGAACATTCAACAACACAACGGTCGCGTTTGGCGAATTATCGGCGCTGGGGGCCAAGACGTTGACGACACCGTAGTAAGAGCCAGGAGCCAGGCCAGCGGCATTCGTCGTGACTTGGAACGATCCAGGGGTGGCACCAGCCACAGCGGTTCCGGAACCGCCTTGTACCGACAACCACGCGCCTCCGCTGGTGGTCGATGGCGTTGCGGTCCACGGCATGGAACCGGAACCCGTATTCAGCACTTGAACACTAAGAGGGGGAGCAGCGTTACCGTTTTGCAGGACCTTAAAGGCCAGCCCCGATTGCGACAACCGCAACTGCTGCGCTGTGCCACTGACCGTCATGGTGACGGGAAGCTGACTAGCCGCATTTTCGTCCGGATCGAGGATGGTCAGCAGGCCCAAGTAAGTGCCCTTAACCAGTCCCGTCGGATCGGCCGTGACGGAGATACTGGCGTCGTTACTCGACGTCACCGTGCCGCCGCTAGGAGTCGCTGAAAGCCACGCCGCGTTCGACTTGATCTGATATTGCCTCGTAGCTCCATCGGTCGTGACGACCTTCACGGTTTGCGAAGCGGGCGGAGCGTTGAGCGCCATCGGGAATACGAGTGATCCGGGAAGAAGGGCGAAAGGAGGGCTCCCTTGGACGATGCGAACGCGGTGACTTTCATAGTCGCCGATGTAAAGGTTGCCTTTCGCGTCCACGGCGATGCCTTGCGGGCGGTTGAGCATCGCTTGAGTTCCAGGGCCACCGTCGCCGCTATAGCCAGTGATTCCAGTGCCCGCGACGGTCGTTATGATTCCCCCTTTGGTGATTTTGCGGATACGATCGGAAGCCGCGACGTAAATATTGTCAGCCGCATCCACCGCGAGCGTAAACGGGAAGGGCACGCTGGCCTGTGTAGCCGGACCTAAATCACCGTTTGACGTGCCCCCTCCCGCAAATGTCGACAGGTTTCCACCCGGCGTCACCTTCAGTACCCGGTGATTGGCGGTATCTGCGATGTAAAGATTCCCTAGCGAATCGAAAATTATATCTGTCGGCCCATTCATCTTCGCCGAGGTCGCAAGGGTCCCCTCTGCGCCACTGCCGCCCCCCACTACTGTTGTAATAATCCCATTTGGCGCGACTTTTCGAACGACGTTCTGCGAACTGTCCGAAAAATAGAAGGACCCGTCCGGTGCCAACGCAATTCCCCGTGGATTGCCCAAGCGAGCGTCGGTGGCGGGGCCACCGTCTCCCGTAGATGAGCCTGCGCCGCCAAAATTGTTTTCATACTTGCCGGCAAGGATAAATTCCTTGCCACTCGGGTCGACTTTCTGGACAAGGTGGTAAACAGAGTTAGTGCGATACAGGTTTCCCGCTTGATCGAACGCAATCGCCTGATATCCCCCAGCTCCGAGATAGTTCCCGGGGTTCCTGGCTATTGACAATGGCGTTAGTTTGAAAATGCCTAGAGGGCCTCTCATCTCGACATTCAAGTTCCCCTGGGGATCAAGTGCCATCGCTCCGGGGTTGATGATTCGCGCGAAGGCGGGCGGACCATTCAAGGCAGCCATGGGCGTTGTTCCCGCTATGTAGACGAATTGTCCTGTGGTGCTCACTCGCCCCACGCGGGGGTTGCCGGGCCCAAAGGCCGTATCCACGTTGCCCTTGGAATCGACTGTCAGCCCGCGAAGTTGTCCAATGCTGGCCGTTAGCGCAGGCACGGGCGTATTGGAATCCGCCACCGATCCGTTTCCTACAAGAACAGAAATAGTCCCTTGAGGCGTCAGACGGAGAACACTGTGTGAGGCTCCTAGATACAAGTTGTCTTGCGCATCGATTGCGAAGGCAGCAAAGCTACCCCACTCCGCGCTGGACGGTCGCGGTGTGGAGGAATTCGCCACGGTTGAAATCTTGCCATCCAGACCGAGCTTTCGCACCACGTTACTACCGTTTTCCAGGATCAAAAGGTTGCCTGCCGAATCCACAACCACGCCGATTGGGTTTACGACGCCAGCTTGCGCGCCAAGACCACCGTCTCCCTTCTCCGTTCCCGATCCATCACCGGCAACCGTGGTTATGACGCCTGTTGCACTAACGCGCCGCACCCGATTCTCGGCCCACTCCGCCAGGAACAGATTCCCCTGCTTGTCCAAAGTAATTCCATTAACCGAACAGATCTGACCCTGTAGAGCCGGAACGCCGTCTCCCTGGGAGCCACATTGACCCGATCCGGCAATCGTCGTAATAGTCCCGTTGGGAGAGATCTTCCGGATGCGGTAATTGTCGGCATCACTAAAAATGACATTTCCCTGGGGGTCGACGACCACGCCATCCGAGCCTCCCCCTAAATTGAGGGTTGCGAATACTGCAGGTCCTCCGTCTCCGGAAAACCCCACAACTCCCGTTCCCGCCATAAGCGTGATTTGACCATTCGGAGCCAGTTTGTAAATCTGAGTCTTGTCTAAGATGATCAGATTCCCTTGTGCATCTTCCACAATTCCGTGGGGATTGAAGAGCGCAGCGGATATTGCCGGTCCGGGAATCCCCACGGGGTACCCACCGGCAAAGGTGGTGATGATCCCGCTTTGCGCACAAACCGATACCATCACCACCACTAGACCTGCAACAAACTTGAGCATTGTTCCTCCGGATTGAGCCTTTAAGCTTAACATTGGCCGGGACGGACCCTATTTCGCCTTCCATTCAGCCAACCGGAGTCCACTGATTTCGTGCATGACCACTTCTGGACTCTGTAGGGAAAGCGTTTGCTTGTTCTTGCCCACCTGATTCTGTTGGAAATAGTAAGCCTTACCAGCCTCCACCGCGAGGTTTAGCCCGTTGTCGTTGTAGTGGCCGTCCGACAGGAACGCGTACTCGCCCGGATCGACGTAGGCGAAGCTATAGGTTCCGGAAATGTTGATCGCAAGCAGCTCTTTGTTTGCAAACAGCTTTTGCTGGAACGGGTCGACTTTCCCCATGACAGGGGCTGCAACCACGATCAGTGCCTTCCCTGGTCGAATCGACGGAACCGGATGCTCCGTCTTGCTGATGGAGAGCCGCTGCTTGCTCTTGATATTTGCAACGATGGCCTTCCCCTTTATCTCCTGACCCTGAATCGCCTGGAACTGGGACACCTTCTCCCCAAGCGACTTATGCGCCGCCAAAATCACCTCCCCGGCAGTCTTGCCAGAGATCTCGAGCATGGTGGACGCCCCCTTTTTGTCCTGGATAAACAGCCAGTAATCGTGGATGCCCTTATCGGCCACGATTTGCCCCACGATCCCGAACAGCGGGGCTAACCCGCCTCGCATGTGGGTAGTCACGTCGAATACCACTCGTTCGATATCTTGATAGCGAAATATCGAAGGCTTGCCTAAGCTATCAACACGAAGCTCACTTGCGGAGTCGTCAAACACCAGACTGGCGTTCTTTTCCACCAAGTGGCAGCGGGACGGATCTTCGCAGAATCGCACCTTGACCTCGTCGAAGGTGGCGGCGTTCGCGCTCAGAGCAAAACCGGCCAACAGGGTGGCCATCAGGATGGGGGCGGCATAGCGTGTCATTGTCATTCCTCGTTTGTCAGAATTACCAGGCTCATAGCCGGGCACCAGGCAATGCGGAAGACTTAGGTATGTCTGCGCAAATCTTTTTTGCGGATTTAAGTAAAGGCTTGGCAGATGGAAGAAAGCCCCAAGCTCACGCATGGGGCTAGCCCTGCGGGCAACGGCGGGGATGGTGGCGGTCTTTAGGCAAACTCCAAAAATGGACGCTAGAACTCGATCCGCAAGGCGACCTGAATGCGCCGGGGCGTCTCGTCCAGAGGGGCCGAGGCAGGGAAGGCGGATGACACTCCGTGGCGTCCGAACAGCGCCACGCCAAAATTGGAGCTGCCGACCACGTTTTGCGGACTATCCAGGTTGGCGTGGTTCAGCAGATTGAAGGCATCGCCACGAATCGTAAGCGCCCCGTACTCTCCCAACACGGGAATGCGGAGGGTTCTCGCTAGTGATAGGTCCAAGGAGTAGAAGCCCGCCGCACGAAGCGAGTTCCGTCCCAGGTTGCCTTGCGCGCCTGCTGTGGGGATGGCGAATGCACTGGCGTTCAACCATTGCAATCCACCGGGAACAAGACCCTCTGATCGAACAGTGCCCCCCAGATAGTTTGCTCTCCGATTGATCAGGGAGGATCCTTCGGTTGGCGCAAAAACGGTGAAAGGAAGTCCGCTGCGGACCGTTGACAGCATAGAGATCCGCCATCCGCCGGTTAGGCTGCGGGCCGCGTAGAACGACGGGATCGACCAGGAGCCAAGCACGACCAGGTTATGCCTCTGATCGAAATCGGAATTGCCCCGGTCTCCCTTGGCATCGAACTGCTTGGAGAAGGCCGCCTGAGCCCGCAAGGGATCGGAGGTTGAATTTCCGATAAAACCAAGATCCAGAAACGCACCGGCCAAGGGATCGCTCTGGTTGTCGATCGCGTGACTCCATGTGTAGGATGCCTGAAGGAACCAGGCAGGGGACCGGCGTCGCAGCACCAGATTCAGACCCGCGAAGTTGGAAAACCCTTGATTCGCGCGATAATCGATCCCGGCAAGCTCCGGGTT
>JBDTUY010000028.1:0-18568 GCA_040007495.1 Acidobacteriota bacterium
CTTAACACGCCAGCAACCGCAGCAAATCTGGAAGAACTCGAGCAACGGCTCACAATTCTGGAAGAAAAAATGATCGCGCGTGTTCGTTCGACAGCCAACGATGAAACGCTGTTAGAGATCCGCCAGATGCTCGACCAACAACTAAAACCCTATCGCGGCAAAATGAGCACGGAGCAGCTATCGATGCTGGAACGACAGTTCCTCGACCGTCGTTTGCTGGAAGCAGCCCGGTTGCCAAGGCTTAGCTTGTTCTATTTGACTTCGTAGCGTCAGAGCCCGAAGAGTTCCGCGTGACTCCCTGTTCGAACCAGAATCAAGTGGGCGCTCGTCCCTTTATACCGCAGTATCCAGTCAGGCCCGACGTGGCAATCCCAATGACCAACCCAAGTACCCCGCAGTGGATGAGGCTTGCATCGCGCAGGTAGCGGCGATTGTGATTGGAGCATATCAACAATCTGCTCAAGCTTGTCCAGATCCAGGCCTTGCTTCTTGACGCGGCGAAGATCACGCTCGAATGCCGTTGTGGTGCGGAGTTCGAGCAGCATTTTCAAGTAAGGTCAAACCCGATTGCGCAGCTCGCGAAATGAACCATACTTCTTCAAATTCTCAGGCCGGTTCGCCGCTTGCATAGCCGCTAGTGTTGCTTCATTCGGAACCGAAACCGGAAACGGCAATCCATTGTGCATCTCAACTTGCCGCAGGAACAAACGGATGGCCTCAGTAGTTGTCATCCCGAGGGTTTCCAGGATACGCTCTGCTGATTTCTTCAGCTTGGGGTCGAGCCTGGCGTGGATCATCTCAGTCTTGACGCGCGGCCTGCTAGATTTTGTAGTTGATGGCGGCATCCTGTCTCTACTGTATCTCATTTGAGAACTATGGCAACGACGGCATCTGCAACGCAGTTCTGTTTATAATCAAGGTGATCATGGATTATTCCAGCATCATCACGATCGAGCCTGACAAACGAGGCGGGAAGCCCTGTATTCGTGGACTGCGGATCACGGTCTACGACATCCTCGACTACCTGGCATCTGGAATGACAGTATCGGAAATATTGACTGACTTCCCCGACCTCAAGGAGGAAGACATTCGAGCGACTCTTGCATTTGCGGCAGATCGCGAACGCGGACTCACTTCCATTCCCGCGTGAAACTTCTTCTGGATGAGAATCTCGCGCCATCCCTGATTGCCATACTGGCAGACATCTACCCGGAGTCGGCTCATGTCCGAGATTTAGATCTCAAGTCTTCTCCCGACACGCTTGTATGGAGCTATGCGGCGAAGCTGGGACTAGCCATCGTTAGCAAGGACTCCGATTTTAGGCAGCGTAGCTTTCTCTATGGGGCGCCGCCTAAAGTCATATGGCTCCGTTTGGGAAACTGCTCCACTACCAAGATCGCCCAGCTATTAAGATCGCGACACGCCGAAGTCGAAGCCTTCTGTGGGACCAAAAGTGCCGCCTTCCTCAGCTTGGCCTAGAAACACCACATCCATGCAAATCGTCCAAATCTTCGGCATCAAAAATTCCAGCGCCACCCGAGCGGCCGAGCGTTTCTTTAAGGAACGCCGCATCACGATTCAATTGGTGGATCTGAAACAGAAGCCGATGGCTCCCGGCGAAATCAAGCGATTTACCGACCGTTTTGGGCTCCCCGCGTTGCTCGATCAAGAAAGCAAATCGTATGTCGACGCCGGATTGAAGTACTTGAAGATGGGCGACGCGCAGTTGCTGGAACGCATTGAGCACGACCCGAAACTGCTGCGCCTGCCATTAGTACGCTCAGGGAAACTGGTCAGCATCGGCCACGATGAAGACGCCTGGAAAGCAATGTCGACAGCGGTCTAAGCTACTATTCGTAGCGAAGCGCGTCCACCGGATCTAACCGAGCAGCCTTGCTTGCTGGCCAGATCCCGAAGAACAAACCAATCCCAACGCTCACACCGATGCCAGCGACCACGGCCCATGTTGGAACCAACGTCGGCAGGCTTGGGAACGCGAAACGCGCGACCATGCTGATCGACCATCCCACCAGCATTCCAAGTAGTCCGCCGAGCGAAGTCAGCACCACTGCCTCCGTCAGGAACTGAAATACAATATCACTCCGGCGGGCTCCAATCGCTTTGCGAATGCCAATCTCCCGCGTGCGCTCCGTCACACTCACCAGCATAATGTTCATCACACCGATTCCGCCCACCAACAGTCCAATCGAACTTAAGATCACCAGCACCAAAGCCGTAATCGCGGTGATGGACCGAAACTGTTCCACCAATTGATCTGAAGTAGACAAAGCAAAACTATCCGGAGCGTCAAATTTATCGTGACGATCGATGCGCAGCGCAACCCTCATCTCATCGGTCGCGGCCGCCAACTGACCGTCATAAGCCTTGACCATGAACTGATGTTCGCGCGCCGTCGGGTAGATCTTGCGCATCGTCCAATACGGGATGATCACCTGATTGTCGCTCTGCCCTGGAATTGCGGTTGCAGGCTTGTTCAGAGCACCGATCACCTGAAATTCGTGACCCGCGACCAGGATCGTCTTCCCAATTGGATCCTCCACGCCGAATAACGATTTGTAGATATCAGTCCCGATAATCGCAACCATCGAACGATTGCGGTTCTCCGTCTCTGTGAAAAAACGCCCTACTCGAATATCTGCCTGTCCGCTATCGGAATAGTGTTCGTCGGTGCCGAAGAAACGTAATTGGAACGCGTCGTTGCCCTTATAGCGCGCCCGAATAATGCCTCCGCCAGAAGCGCCAAGAATGGGAATCGCGTACTCGCAGGATTTGCAGAGTTCTTCAATCGCCTTGGAGTTTTCGTAGCTCAGCGGCTTGCGCGCGCGCTCCTCCGCCGTGCGGGTTTGCGTGAAGGCACCCTGCTTTGTGACGAAGACCGTGTTGGTGCCGAAGCTCCGGATCACACCAGTCACCGCCCCATCGAAGCCGGCCATGATGGAGCCGACCGCGATGATCGTGCCCGTACCAATCACCACGCCAAGCACTGTCAGCAACGACCGCGCCTTGTTCTCGCGCAGCGTAGCTAGGGCCAGACCAATGACGGAAAGAAATAATCGCATGCTTAACTCTCCGCCCGTAGCGCAACAATCGGATCGAGGCGCGACGCCTGACGAGCCGGATAGATGCCAAAGAACAACCCGACAACAGTCGACAACACCACCCCGAGGACCACACCGCTAATTGGCAATTCCATCGGGAACCCGGCCAAATTCCGCACCAGCACCGCCGCGATCCACGATATGCCAACCCCGATCAATCCACCCATCCCGGCCAGCGTAGCCGACTCCACCAGAAACTGATTCATGATGTCCTGCCGCCGCGCGCCCACGCTCTTGCGGACGCCGATTTCTCGCGTACGCTCCGTCACCACAGCCAGCATGATGTTCATGATCACCACGCCTCCCACCACCATGAACACGCTGACGATGCCCAACGCCGCCGCCTGAATCGCTCCCGTGATCTGGTTAAACGCACCTACCAATGAATCGGAAGACAGCATGGTAAACGTGTTGTCCTGATTCGGCAGCAGATGCCGATAGCTGCGCAGCAGCACTTCTACTTCTTCCTGCGCCTGCGCCATATGCTCTTTATCGATCGCAATGAAGTTGTAGTCGATCCCCGTGCGCGACCCGTAAACTTTGAAGTACAACTGAATCGGAATCGAGATCAGGTTGTCCTGCGAATTGCCCAACACATTGCCCTTAGGCTTGCCCACGCCGATCACCGTAAGCGGCAAACCGTCCGCCGTGATCGTTTTACCAATGGGATCGACATTCGGAAAGAAGCGATTCTTGATATCGGCCCCGATGGCCACCACCGGAATCTTATGCGTCACTTCGGTGTCGGTGAAGTAGCGGCCGGTATCCATTTCCGTATTCGTCATGATGGCACCGTTGTCCGCATTGCCGAACATCGCCACGCCCTGCACCGAATCGCCTTCATACGTGACGGTCACGCCGCGCTGTACGGACATCCCCATTTCGCGCGAAAGTCGCACGTGTTCCTTCAAGAACTGAAACTCCTCTTGACTGAGCTGCGGATTCTTGCGCTGATACTCCAACAATTTCTTCGGATCGAAGTTGCCAACAAACGCGAACCGGGTCACACGAAATCCCTCGGTACCCATAGTCGTCGCGCTATTGGCGATAAAGCCTTGCAGGCCGTTGATCACGGCCATGACCGAGATCAGAGTCGTGGTCGAAAGGATGATCCCCAGCAGCGTAAGAAAGCTACGCAGCTTGCTGCCACGCAAGGAGTCGAGCGCCACACCCGCGGCCTCCCAAAACGATGCATGCGATTTCATTGGTTCACTCCGAGGATTAACCGAACGTCGCGGCCCGGCACGTGCACCCGGCTGGACGTTTCAGAGCCGCGACCACAGGGAGCGGTTGCCCTCCGGCAAATGGCTCCATTCCTAGTTTGATCGGATCCGCTTCTTTTAGGATACGCCGGTTGGTGCGCCAATGTTCCCAATTCGCTGCTCCATCCAATCCAGCAGCGTTCCATCCAGCCAAAAGCGCGGATTTCGCCGCGACAGAAAACCCAAATGGCCGCCACTCTCCACCACAAGCAATTGCAGCATCGGATTGAGGGCGAAAGCCGGGTGGTCATAAATATGGAACGGAATCAGCGGATCATCCTTGGCCTGAATCAACATCGCTGGAATACGAATCCGTTCCAGATATTGATTGGAAGACTGCGTCCGGAAATAATTCGCCGCCGTACCGAAGCCAAACAAGCGAGCCGTATAGTAATCGTCAAAATCCGCAATCGAACGGACCTTCGGAAGATGCTCTAAAGTGTAGACGTCCGGCGACAGCTGATTCTTACACCGAATGCGCGCTTTCAAACGGTCCAGAAAGCGATTTTGATAGATGAAGTTCTGCCTGCGGCCAATAGCCTCCGCACAAACCGCAAGATCGATGGGCGCGGAGACCGAACAGACCCCAGCTAATAACCCTTTTGCATCCTCACTAAGTTCGCCTGCCAGCTTAAGCGCAACGTTACCGCCCAACGAATATCCCACAACAAACACAGGCAGGCCGGACGCCTTCCGGCGCTCACGAACCACCGTCAATAGATCGCTGGTCTGCCCGGCGTGATAGCTCAGCAAGGATAAATGCTCCGTACCGCCGCAGCCCCGCATATTGAAGCGATGCGTCACCCAACCCCGATCCAGCGCCGCAGCCGCCATGCTACGCGCGTAACCAGATTCGCTCGAACCTTCCAACCCATGGATGAGAATCACTTCACCTTTAGGTTGTCCGGCCGGCCTCTGCTCATGCACGCGTATCTGAACATCAGGCTCAGTCCGGTAATCGACCGTTTCCACCGGGAAGCGCGCCGCGCTATCCGGACGTTGCCAGAAATTGCCAGCGATGGTCGCGAGATGCGGGTTCTTGAAAAGAGGCTTAAACGGTCGCACGATGGTCTCTTCTAAGCACTGTGGCGCACGATTCATCGTGTATAGGAGCTTCAGCTCCGCATCGAGAACCCGATACTAGGCTCAAGCCGCTATGCTCGATAAATCGCGCGCCACGACGTATGGAATAGATTCCGTCCATTTCGCAATCCTTACGCAAACCGCGACCGCGCCAGTATCCACAACTTCTCCGCCGTCGGAACGCGAACTCTCTGCGACAAGACGTCGTAACCGGACGCTTCAATCTTGTCCAACAATCGCGAATAGATTCCGATCAACGCGCGCAAACAGCCCCGGCTCTGTGGATGGACCATCTGTATCATCGGAGCCGACTCTGCATAGTAAGCCTGCGCCCTCTGCGCTTCAAACTCCATCAGATTGCGCAACCCTGCGGGCATCGTAGTTTGCAACAGATCCTCCCCTGCAACCCCGAACCGCACAAGGTCCTCGGAAGGCAGGTAGATTCGCTGGTTCCCAGCATCCTCTCGAACATCTCGTAGAATATTGGTCAACTGAAATGCGATACCGCACTTTTCAGCCAGCTTCAGCGCTTCCGGCTTCTGCGCCAAGTCCGCAAACCCGAACACGTGGACGATAGTCAAACCAACCACGCTCGCCACTTGATAGCAGTAGCGATACAGCTCGTCGAAAGTTTGCACCGTGCGAGGCTCCAAGTCGGAGCTGACGCCCGCGATCATGTCTCGGAAGTATTGGTGCGGGATGTCGTACTGCTGGATCGCGTCAGCAAAAGCTGGCCACACCGGATGCTCCGGAAGGCGGCCTGCAAGCACCTGCTCTAAATCAGCACTCCATTTTCCAATCGCGGCGCGCCGATCCGTTACTCGCTGACCATCCACCACGTCACCGTCGCTCAGATCGTCGCAATAGCGCATAAACGCGTAGATTGCGCACATCGCTTTGCGCTGCGGAGCCGATAGCAGCAAGAACGTGAGATAGAAATTCTTCGCCTGCTTGCGGGCGACCTGTTCACAGAAGGCGTAGGATGCGGCGGTGTCCATAGGCGAACATTCTACGCAGCAGCAGAAGCAAACGCCCTTCGGCGCAGTGCACCCAACAGCAATCCTACGCGTTCCAGCTTGGAAACTGCAGGCCGCGCCGTCAGCACATCGTAGCCCTGCTGTTCGATCTTGTCCAGCACGCGCAACCCGCCACGACTGAACAATTCCAGATCGATCGACAGTCGCCGGTCCACGCGGTCCGCCAACGGCAGTCCCTTGAGGAACAAGCCTCGAGCGACTCCGACCGCTTCCTTCATCGCCGCACGAAAGCGATCGTCAAACCGATGCTCCCACAGCGCCTCCTCTGGATAGCCATGTGCTTCCAGCAACCCGAGCGGCAGATACACACGATCTTTTTTCAGATCCACCGTTACATCCTGCCAGAAATTCGCGAGCTGTAGTGCCGTGCAGGTCGCATCCGACAACGCCTGACGCTCCGCATCCTGATAACCACACAACCCCAGCACCAACCGCCCCACCGGATTCGCCGAATAGCGGCAGTATTGAAACAGCTCCTCAAAATCGCGATAGCGCGTGACGGTCTGATCCTGAACAAACGCTGTGATCAGATCATCGAACAACGACATGGGCAGCTTATGCCGCTCAGCAGTGCCTTGCAGCGCGACGAAAATGGGATGCTGAAACTTACCTGCACCATACATCGCATGCAGTTCATCCCGCCACCACGTGAGCAACCGCAAACTCTCCGCCGTGTCGCCGATCTCATCGCCCAAATCGTCAGCCCAGCGGCAAAACGAATAGACGTTGTAGAAATCCTGATGCAGGCGCTTCGGAAGCAGGAAACTTACAACTTGGAAATTTTCGTAGTGATGGGTGGCCAGCCAACGCGTGTAAGCCAGCGATTCGTCCAGCGTCCAAGCGCGACTCATCGCCTCCGTTGAAGCGAGAAATGCGGTGGGTTGAAGTTGCACTCTGCACATGGGGACTGACAACTCTGTCCCCGCCTTTAGAAAAATCTTTCCACGCAGCAATCTGGCCGTGGACAGAGATGTCTGTCCCCATGTGCCAGGATTCAAACGCCGACAGCTTAGGCCGGAAGCTAAGGAATGATCGCCGTCTTCATGTGGCCGTTGTGACTCATCAGATGCTGCATCACATCCAGCAGATTCGACAGCGGCTCCACACGATTCACGAAATCTTTCGCCGTGATGTAGCCCCGGCTCACAGCGGTCAATGCTTCGCGAATTAGCGCAGGAGTATGGTGGAAGCTGGCGCGCAATGTCAGTTCGGAATAATGTAGCTGGCTGGTATCCACGGGAACTTGCGTCCCTTCCGGACATCCGCCAAAGAAGTTGATTACGCCGCCGCGCCGCAATAGCTGCAACGCCAGCTGCCATACTTCCGGCAATCCGACCGCTTCAATCACAACATCTGCGCCACGCCCCCCGGTCAACCTGCGAACCGGTGAGATCACGTCCGCGCCATCGTCATTCAGAACCAGTTCGTCCGCGCCCATACCAGCCGCGCGATCCAGTTGCGATTGACGCCGTCCGATCGCAATCACCCGAGCATTGTATACAGCCTTGGCCATGCGCACGAACATCAGGCCGATTGGACCCAAGCCAATCACCGCGATCGTGTCGCCTGGACGAATACCGGTTTCTTCCAACCCGCGCATCACGCAAGCCAGCGGCTCCACCAATGCGGCATCCTGATAGCTAACGTACGATGGAATCTCGTGCGTGTTCTTCTGCACGATGCGTTCCGGAATCCGAATGTACTCCGCGTAAGCGCCGTTGTTGAACAGCAGATCTTCGCACAGGTTTTCCTGGCCGCGATCACAATAGAAACATTGACCGCACGGAGCGGAGTTCGCCGCCACGATTCGCTGCCCAGGTTTAAATGCGGTTACATCCTTGCCGACCTCTACAATGTCGCCAGCTAACTCATGGCCGAACAACGCAGGTGGGCGAATCATGCGCGCATGATAGCCTCGGCGAAATACCTTTACGTCAGTACCGCAGGTTAGCGCCGCGCGTACTCGTACCAATATATCGCCGGGGGCAATCTTTGGTACTTGGACGCTCTCAATACGGAGCTCTTCCTTGCCGTATAGCACGGCCGCCGACATCTGATCAGAGGCAAGATTCATTGTTGAGGCTTAATTACTATTTTCAACGATAGCGGGTCCGGATGCAACGCGCGGTCAATCCCCTGATGGACCTGCGCCAGGGGGTAGCGGTGTGAAATCAACTCCTCCAGCGGCAAAATGCCACTAAATACGAGGTTTGCCGACTCTGCCTGCAGGTCGACCGAGGCGCTGTAGGACCCCAAAATAGTTCGCTCGCCCACACAAATATCGGCGCCGGAGATCTCAACCCGCTCCTGATGCGAAGTTTGGGCGAAAAGCAGGATCCGCGCGCCAGGTCGCGAGCAGGCCACGGCTTGCGCTGCAATGCCGGGAGCCGATGCGGCCACAATCACTAAATCTGCGCCTCTGTCATCAGTAATCTTGTTGACATGATCCCGCAGAGCGTTCGGGTTTTCTTTGTCCAGTGGGTCATATGCCGCCTCCGCACCGAAGCGCAATGCGAGTGCGCGACGGCTTGCCATCGTATCGGTAACGACGACGCGCAATCCGCCCGGACTAGTACTTTTGTTCCCAACGGTGGGGGCATCGCCGCGCATTTGTTCCAGTCGCGCGGCCATCATCGTGAACACCAATCCAATCGGACCCTGTCCCAGAATTACGCAGACCTCGCCCGGCTGCGGGTCGATTTGCTTGAAGCCCTTCAGACAGGTGTTAACCGGTTCGACGAACGTCGCGCGGTCGAATGAGACGCCGTCCGGAATCTTCTCCACGCCCCGCTCTACAATCCAATCCATCACACGAACGTATTGCGAAAAGCCACCGCCTGCCGGCTCGAACCCCGCCGTCACGCCGACCTTTTTATATACCGGACATTGCGCGTACATATTCCGTTCACAGTAAAAGCATGTGCCGCAAGGAATGTGGTGGAACACGATGACCCGATCGCCCGGCGCATAACGCGTAACGTGGGCGCCGACCTTCGCAACCACACCCGCAGTCTCATGCCCATACACGCGCGGCGGCGGTAACAGATCATATGCAATCTTCTTAAGATCGGTGGGGCAGATGCCGCAAGCCTCCACCCGAATTAAGATTTCACCAGGGCCAATCTCCGGCACCGGAATCGCGTCAACCGAAATTGCACCCTGACCGCGGTAAACAGCGGCGTACATGGTCTCGGCTTCGGGGGCTGCTACAGCATCGCGGATTTCTGCCGTTGAGATCTCTTCAGTAGTATTCGCAGTGGGCAAGAAATTCTCCTAACTTATCGGCAGCTTCACGGCAGTTGGCATCCAGGCGTAACAGCCCAGGAATCGCAGTGAATGGCCGAGCCATCGCAGCCAGTGCGATCTTGCCGCGCAAGAAGCGCCCGTCGGCATCGCGATAGACGTTAAAATCCAAAGGCAAATTGTGATCGGCTGAATCCGAGACAACCCGCACGCATCGGAACGGCAAACCCCAACGGCGCGCATGCTCGGCTACAGTGGCGGATTCCATCTCTACTACAGACGCTTTCGTCTCTTCATAAAGACTTCGCTTTCCCCCTCTTGTTACTACGACACGATCGACCGACCAGATCTCTCCTTGCACAAACTGCAAACTGGATCGGACCCCGTGCTCCCCTGATATGACGATATCACCCACATGCAGGTCCGGGTCAAGCGCACCGCACAGGCCCGTGCTCATCACCGCGTCGAACTCCATCCCTTTGCGCGCAATCGACCGCAGCGCGCGATCCACCAATCGGGGCCCAGGACCGTTGGCAACCAGAATCCACCGAAACTCCTGCCACGCCACTTCCCTAGCAAACGCCACATCCTCAATATCCAAACGACCGACGGCCTTCGCACGCTTGACGATGCCATTGAATTCCAGCGCTTCAGCCGCCACAATGAGCCAAGTCTGCATGGGAGATTATTAGCCGCAGATGAACGCAGATGAATGCAGATAAAACACAGCCTTCAATGTGGCGCACGCACGAATGCGTGCCGCGTTGAGACTCATCTCGACGCCTGTGCCAGTAGCGGCAATTACCAATACAGAATCTACCCAGTTCGTGGCCCGTAAATATCTGCGTTTATCTGCGTTCATCTGCGGCCAATTAAACACAGTACCCATTCTCGCGAAACCACTCCACCGCCCGCTTCAACCCCACCGCAGCCGGACCCGGCGCATACCCCAACTCGCGCGCGGCCTTATCGTGCCGCACCCACATCTTCTTCCTCGCCATACGGACTCCGTCCAGCGGCGCACGCGGCTCCTGACCACTCACGTTTGCCCACGCCGTCGAAACCACGCCGGCCACATACGCAACTGCATAAGGAATACGAACCGAAGGCGGCTTTCGTTCGGTCACCAGCGACAGCGCCTCAAAAATCTGCCGCAGCGTCATATTCTCGGCACCCAGAATATAGCGCTCGCCCACGCGACCTCGTTCGCACGCCAGTAAATGCCCCTGCGCGACATCGCGAACATCCACCACATTCAGACCTGTATCCAAATACGCCGGCATCGCGCCCCGCACAAAGTCGACCACAATCTTGCCGGTCGGCGTAGGCTTGAAATCGTGATCGCCAATCGGAGCCGTCGGATTGACGATCACCACCGGAAAGTTTTGTTTGGCGAACTCCAGCGCAACATGCTCCGCCTGCAGCTTGGATCGCTTGTAGTGCCCTTGCATCTGATCGATGGTCGCGACCATAGTCTCATCGCCGATCCCCGCCTGGCCCTCCTTCGCCTCTGGCACCGCGATGCAACCTACCGTACTGGTATAAACGAACCGTTCGACGCCAGCCAGTCGCGATGCAGCCAACATCGTGCGCGTACCTACCACGTTCGACTTGTACATTTCTGCGGGATCTCGCGTCCACAGCCGGTAGTCAGCAGCGACGTGATAAACAGTGCTGCAGCCTGCTACCGCTCGCGCCAACGATGCAGGATCGCGCAGATCACCCGCAATACCGGTGACGCCATCCAACTCGCGAAGCTTACTAGGATCTCGCGCCAGCGCACGCACGGACTGCCCCCGATCGAGCAGCGCCCGCGCAACGTGCCAGCCAACAAATCCGGTAGCGCCGGTCACCAGTGCAGGTTTCATTCAGCGAGCGGCTCTGTTCGTTAGGAAGGCGGGTCGCTTGACCCGCGCGGAGGCGCCCGCCTCCGCTGTAGCGATTCCGAAGAAGCCAGCCCAGCGGCTGGCTGCGGGACCGGCGTCCCGCCTTCCAACCACCACTACGCCGCTCCCCGAGACTTGCGGTACTCCGCCAATGCCAGCACGGGAAAAGAATTGCGATACAGATGATACTGCAAATAGAACACGCGCGGGAAGCCAGTGCCCGTAGAGAACGCCTCATCCCAACCACCATCCGGGCGCTGCGTCTCACTTAGATACTCAACACCGCGATGCAGGCTCTGCGACGTCGTGTCGCCACCCGCGATCAAACCCAGAATCGCCCATGCAGTCTGCGTCGGCGTGGAAGCCGCAGGCACGTAGCTGTCGTTATCGTAGCTCGCGCAGCTTTCGCCCCAACCGCCGTCCGCATTCTGACTGGCCCGCAGCCATTCGCCCGCACGCAACACATGCGCTTCACGATCGTCTTCACCCGAGGCTCGCAACCCGCGCAAGGCAAGATACGTACCGTAAATATAGTCGACGCCCCAACGGCCATACCAACTGCCATCTGCTCCGTGCGTCCGACGTAGAAACTCAATACCTCGCTGTACAGCTCCATGCGAATTCGGAACGCCGCATGCCGCCAACGCTTCCAGCACTCGTCCAGTAATATCGGGACACGTCGGATCCAGCATCGCATTGTGATCGGCGAAGGGAACGAAGCTCAGGAACTCCCAGTTGTTATCGACGTCGAACGCAGCCCAACCACCATCCGAGCCTTGCATCGCCAGCAGCCACGCAACCGCACGCTCGATGCACGCACTCTGCTTCACCGGATCGGAAGCCGTCACCTGCTTCAATGCCAGCAACACCTGAGCCGTATCGTCAATGTCGGGATAAAACTCATTCGCGAACTCGAAGTACCAACCCGACGGCTCGACATTCGGACGCTTGATACTCCAGTCGCCCTTACGCCGGACTTCCTTCGTCAGAAGCCAATCCACGGCCTTTTGCAGCGCCTGCTCCGAAGCCCAACCCGATTCGCCCAACGCATGCACCGCGATACCCGTATCCCACACCGGAGAAAAACACGGCATGAAGAAGAAATCGCGAGGCGCACCTTCCCGATCATCCGCACGACTTTCATGCGCCGGTCCCTCGCGGTTCACCATCAGGCCCATGAACTGGCGCGTAGCTTCCTGCACATCCGGATGGTCTTTCGGATAACCCAGCACATCCAGGGCCATGATCACGTACATCATCGATGGATAAATCGCCGCTAACCCATCGGAATGGCTCTGTGCGGAACGCGTCCGCTCCAACATCCATTGTTCCGCCCGTCGAATCGCCCGCGTACGAATGCCGCGCGAACCATGCCGCTCCCAGAACTTCAGCAGATGATCAGATTTCAGGAAGAAGTTGCGCCAGCTCCAGAAGCCTTCGTTATTCGGAAACGCCAAGCCGTTGTGACCGGCAAACAATTCGTCGATCGTGAAGCCCGCAGGAACCGGCTTCTGCGGATTCGCCGCATGCACGATCGATAGCGGAATTACGATGGCCCGGCTCCACGAAGACATCTCGTAGATCAGCTTGCCCAGCAGCATCAATTCTGGCGGAACCGACGGCGTGTGCTCACGCGGGTACAGACCGAATAAACTCAGGTTGATCTTGACGTAGCTGTTGGCCGACCGCAGACCGCCCATCGCCAGAATGCGCTCGCGCAGGCGAGTCATATGATCGTCGTTGGGATCGATACCCGCCAGCTTCAGAGCCACATAAGCTTTGATGCTCGCGCTGATCTCCGGCGGTCCCTGTTCGTAGATGCTGAAGCCGCCGTCGGACAATTGGCGAGCCAGCATCGACCGCGCGGCTTTATCGATCAGATCGCGAGTCGGCGGATTCCATTCTCCGGCCGCCGAAGGCGCATGCCGCCACAACTCGACCAGAATGAAATCGGCTTCAAGCGTGGTGTCCGCAGTGAGATCGCCCCACCAGAAACCTTGCTCGGTTCGCTGCTTGAGCAGATAGTCGGAAGCGCGCTGCAGCGTTTGCGTGGACGCGGCCAGCATTGTATCGGCGACTTGTAAGCTCGGACTCATACGCGAACCAACTTCAATAATCAAACGGTGGCTGGAACCGGAGCCGCCGCGACACGAATCAGCTCCGTGGGCAAGTTAAACCGCACGTCTTCCTCGCGGATCTCCATCTCTTCCAGCTCACCAAACCCCTTGCTTTGCAAGAACTGGACCAACTGCTCCACCAGATTCTCCGGTGCCGAAGCCCCTGCCGTCACAGCAACCGTCTGGATTTTTTCCAGCCACTCCGGGCGAACCTCGGTCAAATCGTCCACCAGATAGGCGGGGACATTCAGCTGTTCGCAAACTTCAACCAAACGGCGTGAATTGGAACTGTTCTGCGACCCCACCACCAACAGCGTCTCGCACAGCGGCGCTACGGCCTTCACCGCAACCTGCCTGTTTTCCGTCGCATAGCAGATGTCCTGCGCCGCCGGACCCTGAATCTTGGGAAACCGCTCCCGCAACCGAGCCACGATATCCTGCGTCTCGTCTAAACTCAGCGTGGTCTGCGTAATGAAGCCGACCTTTTCGGGGTCCTTCAACTGCAACTGATCCACATCGTCGACGTTTGACACCAGCACCGTTACGTCCGGAGCTTCGCCCAGCGTGCCCGTCACTTCATCGTGATCCTTGTGCCCAATCAGCACAATAGTGAATCCCTTGCGCGCGAACTTCACCGCTTCCACGTGGACCTTCGTCACCAAAGGACAGGTCGCGTCGATCACCTTCAAATTGCGGTCCTTCGCCTCTTGCCGCACCGAGGGTGCCACGCCATGCGCGCTGAAAATCGCCCGCTCCCCCATGGGAACTTCCGTCAATTCCTCAACAAAAATGGCCCCCGCAGCTCGCAATTCGTCCACCACGTGACGATTGTGAACAATCTCCTTGCGGACGTAAATCGGAGCACCATACGCGCTTAACGCAATCTTAACAACATCAATCGCACGCACCACCCCAGCGCAGAAACCGCGCGGTCTCAACAAGATGATCTTCTTCGAACTAGTCGCGGCTGAGCCCAAACTGGTGGACATAGGGAAATCCGATTATACCAAGTCCAAGGCGTGTTACGTTTGCGCGAATTCTACAGCAACGAGCGTGGGCTACTAGGCCGGTTATGGTACTAAACCTCGATTTGGTCTACTTGCCCAATGCAACCTTGGCAGTTAAGCTGATCGCCAAGCCCGTTCTTCAGGATGTCACCCTTGAAGTCTGATTGGGGGTGAAAGGACAATATGAAAATTCTGCCGTTAACAGCTCTTACGATCGCCCTGGCCTTCTGCGTCCAGGCTGGCCCCATTGTTTATACCACCAACCTATCAGGAGCCAATGAAGCCCCTCCCAATGCATCGCCCGGGATCGGCTTCGCGACAGTTACTTATAACGATGTGCTGCACACCTTGGCGCTGGATATCAGCTTTAGTGGCCTGCTCGGCACCACAACAGCATCCCACATCCATTGCTGCACGGCCGTTGCGGATGCAGGGACCGCAGGCGTAGCAACTACCACTCCGACATTTTCTGGGTTCCCTCTCGGCGTTACCTCGGGAACCTATTCAAACACCCTGGATCTCACCCTGGCAACCAGTTGGAACCCCGCGTTCATCACGGCACAAGGCACCATCGCAGCAGCTGAAGCGGCTCTCGCTGCGGGTCTGGCGTCGGGCACCTCGTACCTGAACATCCACACGACCGTCGTTCCTGGCGGCGAAATTCGTGGTTTCCTGACGGCGCAAGCTCCGGAACCTTCCTCAGCCTTGTTGCTGATGCTCCCGTTAGCAGGACTGGCCTTCGTCCGCCGTCGCAAAACCACTCGATAAACTACCCGTAGCAAATCAAAGCCCCGACCAGCATCCACTGGTCGGGGCCTTTTTGTTTTCTAAAGAGGTGGCTTTATCACGCCAACCGCGCCTGCACGCCTCGCAGATCGGACCAGTGCTTCGTCAAAAGTCACGAACTTCGCCCCGGGTGGACGGCTGGCAAGATGCAGGGCATCGGCGAAGTCGAAGCCCTGCTGGAACAGCGCCAATGCCGCCATCACAACGCCAGGATCTTCGAGATCTACCCGAGGTAAACCGAGCAGTTCTTCAAAACCTTGCGCGATTGCCTTGGGTGTGAATCCGTAGCCTCGCCGCAACACCCACTCTGTTTCAAGCAATACGGTCTTCGCGATCCAAATCTTCTCAGTCGCAAATAGAGCGGTAGCGAGGATGGTTTGCTTGACGTCGTCCTCGGCCAACAACCGGACCAGAATATTAGTATCGACCGCGTGCATGCCGCCGTTTGACTTCGTCCGTGATAGCTTGGTCCATCTCCGCGAGGGTCTTCGGTTTGCCGGTGTACTTCAAGATCCCGACCACGTCTTCTAACTTGGTCCGAGGAAACCGTCCTGCGGGACGCAACAGCACACCCTCACGAGTTTCCTCAACCGTAAACTCCGTCCCCGCACCCCAACCCTTGGCGTCGCGTACGGATTTCGGCAGGATCAACTGGCCCTTCGTCGATAATCGAGTTGTTTCCACAGCGCGAATCTCCCGCAAAGTAAGACTACGGTAAGATTATCGCACGCCGATCCATCGCGAGCCAGCCCTGTCAAACTTCCAGAATCACCGGCATAATCAAAGGTCGACGCGAGGTCTGCTTTGTCAGGAAACGCTTCAGGTCCGTACGGATCTTCTCCTGCATCACACCCCAGTCGCCCTTTTCTTCAACAGACGAGTTTTCCAGCGTCTTGATCACCACCTGGCGGCAGTCATCCAGAATCTGAACGCTCTCATCCAGCGACATGAAGCCCCGCGTCACGATCTCCGGTCGGCCTTCCGTCAACCCGGTGTGTTTATCGATCGCGATAATCGGGATCACGAAGCCGTCTTCCGACAGGTGACGCCGGTCACGGATCACCATATCGCCCACCACGCCATCCAGCGTTCCGGAATCGATGCAGACGCGCCCGACGCTGACCTTCTCGCCCTTGCGCGCACCCGCTTTGTCGATCTGCAGCGTTTCGCCGGACTCCAGCACGAAGGCTTCTTCCAAACCGTAATGCTTCAGATGCTGTGCGAGCTTCGCATGCCGCGATAGCTGCCTGTATTCGCCGTGAATCGGCAGGAAGTACTTCGGACGGACCAAATTCAGAATCAGCCGCAGTTCTTCCGCGCACCCGTGACCCGACACGTGCAGCGGCGGCGTCATGCTGCCATAAACCACATCCGCCCCCCGGCGCGACATGTGGTTGATCATGCGATAGATCGCTTTTTCGTTGCCCGGAATAATGCGGCTGCTCAACGCGACGACATCCCCAGGGCCGACCGTCAAGTGTTTGTGATTATCCACCGCGACCCGCGACAGCGCCGACATCGGCTCGCCCTGCGTACCGCTAACCACCGCGACCACTTTATCCGGAGCCGTCTGCATCACGTCTTGCGGACGCAACAGCACGCCATTCGGAATCGTCAACAAACCGAGATCGTGCGCCGTCTCGGTTGTGTTCAGCATGCTGCGTCCGAAGAATGCGACCTTGCGGCCATACTCGTGCGAAACGTCCAGAATCTGCTGCAGGCGATGGATGGAGCTACTGAAGCATGAGATCACCAGCCGCCGCGGCGCGCGCATAAACAGGTCCGCCAACCGAGGCCGAACCGCCCGCTCACTTTCCGTATAACCAGGCCGATCCACATTGGTCGAATCCGACATCAGCAGCAACACGCCGCGTTTGCCGTATTCCGCGAAGGTGTGCAGATCGAACAACACATTATCGGTAGGCGTCGGGTCGACCTTGAAATCGCCCGTATGAATAATGACGCCCAGCGGCGTAGTAATCGCCAGCGCGACGCATGCAACAACCGAATGCGTCACATGGATGAATTCAACCGAGAACGGTCCAAGCACCAGCTTCTCGCCGGGTTTCACCGTATTGAGTTCAGCTTCATCCAGCAGATTGTGTTCTTCCAGGCGCCTCTCCACCAATGCCAGCGTGAACGCCGTGCCATAGATGGGAATCTGCAGCTGATTCAGCAGGAACGGAATGCCGCCAATATGATCTTCGTGGCCGTGCGTGAGCAACAGGCCGCGAACCTTGCTGGCGTTCTGTTCCAGATATCCGAAGTCCGGTGTAACAATATCGACACCGAGCAGGTCGTCTTCGGGAAACATCATCCCGGCGTCGACCACGACGATGTCATCGCCGTAGCGAATGGCCATGGAGTTCATACCGAACTCGCCCAATCCGCCAAGTGGGATGATTTGCAGTTTTTTGTCTGACATTAAGAGGTAAGCTCCAGCGTAGCAGGCGTGGGGGCAAAAGTTGAGGCCGCAGCTTGCGTTAGTGCGCTATTTTGCACACTACCCAGCCTGCCAAGGCGTGCCACTCATGAAGTCAGATCGGGGCTTCGGGTGTTGCCGCAGATTCAGAGATAGCACGAACCAGCCTTGGCTCCGGCGTTTTTCAGCATCATGGCCGTTGCCTCGTGGCGGCGCCAACAGACTGATGTCCTGGGGAACTCGCTTTCAACGTTGAGGGGTACGCCCTTCCGAAGCAGAGCATCAACCGCATCGGGGTCACCGAGCAAGGCCACCCTCGTAAAAATGGCACCAGCTTCCTGCGAGTGGAAGTCAAAACCTTCCCGCATCAACGCGGGAACCGTCTCCCAGTTCCCGCGAGCCCATCGCTCTCCGCCCGCGTATTTGGCGAACGCATTCAACAGGGGACGTAGGATCTCGCTTGATCGCCCGTCGTGGACGGTCTTTTTCTTTCCATTGCGATCAAGCGTATAAACCTCGTAGGGCAGGTCCGTTCCAATCGGAACAAGCGACTCATCCAGCGTCTCAAAGCCAACATCGTCGAATGCCAGCAGGATCAAATCCACT
>JBDTUY010000029.1:0-18559 GCA_040007495.1 Acidobacteriota bacterium
GGTGTTGTCGGCCTTCGCGGCCATTTGCACGCGGCGTTCGATTTCGCGGACGGACTCCAGGTAGTCACTAACAATGACGCGATCCTGGACGCCGAGGCTGGCATTCAGGCGCTTCGCCTGAGCCTGCACTCGGTCGAGGATGCTGCCGGTTTCCACCAGAATCTGGGCGCGTTCCTTGTCGGTGTCGCCCTGTCCGAACAACTTCTGGAAGACCGAGCGCGGGTTGCCTTCCTGCGGTAGAGATTGGGTCGGCGTGCGCCACGCGACTCGTGCGCCACCCTGTGCGGCGGTCAACTCAAGCGACGGCAGACGAGTGCCCTGTCCGATGGCTCGCACCGCGAGTTGGTCGCAACTTACGCCGGAGTCCGGACCTGCCTTGCCGAACTCAAATGGCTTCACGCAGGTCAGCCAGCCTTGCTCAATGTAGCCGTGCGGCTCATTGGTTTCCGCAGGCTTATTGCGCAAACCGGAGACGATGGTCAGGTGCTTGCGAAACGGCTCAAGCGGAGTCAGGATCGGCGACATGGTGAAACCGGTGCCGGTTTCCGCCGGCGACCAATGGTCCATGATCGCGCCATGCGGGAAGGCGACGAACGCAAAGCGCTTCGGGGTCTTTCCGGCAGGAGTATCCGCCCACGCGGTGGAGGCCGGGATCATCGCTTCCAGAAGCGGCAGTCCGATGGTGGCTCCGATTCCCTGCAGTACTGTGCGGCGATTAACGTGCTTTTTTGTTAGGAACATGACGGTCGTCTCCTTATTTACTCGCGGTTAGTTTCGGTTTGTTTGCACTCTGCACCGGCTGCGGAACGCGGCGCATTTTAAACTGGTCGGTCTTCACCACCGCTTCCACGATGGCTGAGAATTTGTAGTCTTTGGTGGCCGTCGAACGCACGATATTGCGAACAGTCGGCATGTCGTAGTATTCGAGTTCGCGACCCATCGAGTAAGTCAGAAGCGCCTGGGTAAAGGTCTGCACGAATTGATCGGGCTTGCGCAATAAAGCCTTGCGGAGATCGTCCGGTCCCTTGATCGGGGTGCCGTCGGGCAATTCGCCAGCCGAATCGATGGAGGTACCGGCAAAACGGTCCTTATCTCTCCAGGCTCCGGTCGCGTCGAAGTTTTCGAGCGCGAAGCCCAACGGGTCCATAATCGCGTGGCAGGCCGAGCAGGTCGGGCTGGCACGATGCTGCGCCATCAACTGACGCACAGTCAGTGCCTTCTGGGTGCCGATATCCTTATCATTCAGCGCCGGGACGCCGGGGGGAGGATTCGCGGGCGGGACGCCCTGGATATATTGCAGAATGAACTTACCGCGCAACACGGGAGAGGTGCGGTTCGGGTAGGCGGCGGCCATGAGGATAGCCCCTTTACCCAGCAAACCCCAACGAACCGAGTCTTTCAAATCGACCTTGCGGAAGTGGTCACCCTTCACGTCGGTGATGCCGTATTGAATGGCCAACCGCTCATTTAAGAAGGTGACCGGCGAGCGCAGCAGATCGACCACGTTATGATCTTCGCGGAAGATATTGTCGGCGAACATCGCGAGTTCGGTGCGGTAATCCTGGCGCGGGTCCAGACGACCGGAGGCAGACGGGAACACGTCAGAATCAGGAACAATCGCATCCAGCCGGCTCATTTCCAGCCACTGCGGAACGAAATCGCTAGCCAAGGTCTTCGACTTCGGATCGGCCAGCATCCGGCGAACCTGTTTGTCGTAGGTGACGGGGTCACTGAGTTTGTTCTTAGCCGCGAGGTCGAGCAATTCGTCGTCCGGGATCGAATTCCATAGAACAAAAGAGAGCTTCGATGCCAATTCGAGGTCGGTCAGCGAGTACTTGTCACCCGGCTTCAGTCCTGCAGGGATGCGGTCGCCGCGATACAGGAAGAAGGGGCTGGCGAGAATGCCAGTGATGCCTTCGCGAATGCCGCCATCGAAGCCGCCGAGCTTGAAGCCGTCGTTATAGTACGGCATCAGTTCCGCAACGTCGGCGTCGACAAGAGGACGGCGATAGGCGCGCTTCGCTAAGGCTGTGAAAATCTCCTTGGCACAACCTTCGTTCGTCTTGGTCTTATCCTTGGCCGGGTTGCAGATCAGAATTCGGTCGCGGCTGGGGGTCGAACCAATGCCCTTCGCATCAAAGGGTCCGAGGAGTTGGAACGAGCCGACCTTGTAAGAACGGTCCTGGCCTCCGCCTGGCTGCGAAACCTGAAGCTGATCGTCGGACTCGGCAAAACTCTGGCGGCGGAACGTCACGCCGATCTTGTGCGGTCCAGCGGTGCCCTGAAACTTGATGTTCTTCAGCCGAGCGTTGACCTTGTCTAGCGCCCCGCTCTGTACCTGATCGTAGAGCTTGTTGTCCTCTTCGCCACCGATGGTGGCCTGGTAGATGATCTTGTTGTCCAGGGTTACGACCAGAGGATTTTCGTACTCCATGCCGTTACCCCAAATATGGGTCGCCATGTCGCCGATATTGATACGATACTCACCGTCGGCCGGGAGATCGACTTTCGCGAGCACACCGCCGCGCGTGCCAAGCGGGAGTCCTGGGACGTGCGTCGACTGCGTGCCAGAAGCGGCCCGGAAGGTCCAACCCTGTGGTCGCGCATCACCCTTGCCCATGGCTTCGGTCGCGACATTGCGAGCCGCGCTGACGTACTGTTCAATAAAGGAGGGCGAAACCTGCAGCGCGGAGGCGATGTTGTCGAAGCCCTGCGCGATATCGTCCTGCGGCAGCAACTCGGAACCCTTTACTTCGACCGCTAGCAGATCGCGAACCGCGTTTTCGTATTCTTTGCGATTCAAGCGATGCAGTACGACCTGATCGCTAATGCGCGCCACGGTCGGAAGCTTGTCGAGCGAGTCTTCCAAATACGCGACCACGGAATCAGCAGCCTTGGCCTCCGGCTGTTTCGCACCCGGAGGCGGCATGACCCGGCCACGCAGCTTGCGCACGACCTTTTCAAAAAGATCGGGGTCTTTGGCGATGCTCGCAACCGTGATGCCTTCCAAGCTCATACCACCGCTCTTGACCTTGTCGCTATGGCAACCCGAGCAGTATTGCTTGATGGTCGCCAACTGCGCTTCACCGGTCGCGGGCGCTTGCGCCTGGGTCTTCGATGGCGCGGTAAAGATGCCTACCAGACTGACAGCGGCAATCAGGGGAATCGAGTTCTTAATGTATTGCATCATTTCCGTAAATCCCTTTAGGCGTCAGGCGACATATACGCCCACAGGCTTTCCGCACAGCGGCGAACGAATTCATCCGAGTTGCCCATCTTCGCTTCGTAATCCTTCGCGATCTTGGCTTCGACGGCTTCCGTAGGACCGCGCCCTTTGTTCATCATCTGCGTCAGGCGATCATTAATCGAGCCGTACATATTGACCTGTTCCGTGATGTCAGCGAAGCTCAGCACCGGACCGCGCGCTGGCACGATCTTGGTGTCTTTATTCGCTACAGTTTGGATGCGCTGCAAACCGCCGACGATACCGCCAATCCAGCCGCCGGTCCACCAGTCGACCACCGGCCAACCTTGTCCATACGCTGCGTCGCCAACCGCTAAGACGTTCTGCTGCGGGAAGTAAACATAAAGGTCGCCGTCGGTATGCGCGGCATCGGAGATATAACCGTAGCGCACGCCTGAAGGGAGGTCGCCTTTATCGTAGAAGGTCTTGCTGGGTTGTGCGACCTTCGGAAGCTTCGTGAATTGTTGCCCGTTCCACGGCCACTTGACGTTCTGCTGCAGCCACAGACGCGTGTTTTCCTGAGCAATAATCGTGGTTCCGGCCATGCCCAACTTTTCGTTGGATCCAGTCTGTTCAGGATGCCAGTGCGTGTTGAACAGGGTGTTGATCTTACCGCCACCGTTCGGGAGCGCGGCAACCGCTTTCAAGATCGCTGCGGAACCGGCTGCAGAGCCACCATCCACCAACAGCACCCCATTGGAACTGGTTTGCGCGACCACGGCGGCTTCGCCCGGAACGCGGACGACGTAGAGATCGTCGGCAAGTTTGATGTTTTCTGCGGCTGACTGCTGCGCAAAGGACAGGCCAACTGCGGGTCCGGCTATAATGCCTGCCGTACCGGCAATTGCGGTCTTTATTAGGTCACGGCGTGTCTGTTGCATCCACAAGTATGATATATCACTTTTATCCCGGTGTCTGCGGCCCGGATGGCATACTCGCAAACCGGCGAAGCACCTTTTTAAATCACTGATTTACCGCATGACAAACGGATTCGGGGCGTTGCCCTCAATGTCGATCCAGATGCTCTTGGTTTGGAGGTATTCGTTGATGGCCCCGATGCCGCTTTCGCGCCCAATTCCGGACCGCTTGTAGCCCCCGAACGGCGACATATAGCTGACGGCCCGATACGTGTTTACCCACACGGTTCCGGCTTCCAAACGGGTGGAAAGCGTCAGGGCGCGACGAATGCTCTGGGTCCAGACACCTGCCGCTAACCCATAGATCGTATTATTCGCAATCTCGACGGCTTCGTCTTCGTCATCAAAGGGGATGACCGAGAGCACAGGGCCAAACACCTCTTCGGTCGCGATTCGCATGTCTGGCTTCACACCGGTGAAGATGGTCGGTTCGACGAACCAGCCGGAACCGCATTCGGGCCGCGTCGCTGGACCGCCGCCCAGACGACAGATCGCGCCCTCTTGTTTTGCGATTTCGATGTATTCCAGAACCTTGCGATACTGCGGGGGCGTGGTGATCGGGCCGACCTGGGTGGTGGGTAGTGAGGGATCGCCCATGCGAGCCGTGCTGGCGAGCGCCAGCAACTTTTCAACAAACTCATCGTGAATCGGTCGGTGAATCAGTGCTCGGGAGCCCGCGATGCAGGTTTGGCCGGTCGCGGCGAAGATGCCGGAGATGACGCCCTTGACCGCATCGTCGATGGAGGCGTCATCGAAGACGATGTTGGCCGACTTGCCGCCGAGCTCCAAAGTGACCTTTTTGATCCCCTTGGATGCCATGCCGTAGACCGCTTCGCCAGTTTTGTCGCCACCGGTGAAAGCGACCTTGGAGACATCGGGATGCGTGACGAGAGGCTCGCCGATATCCGCCCCGAAGCCAGTGATGATATTGACTACGCCGGGAGGGAATCCGGCTTCTGCAAACAGCTTGCCCATTTCGAGCGCCGATGCAGAGGAGTACTCCGACGGCTTCCAGACGACCGTGTTGCCTGCCGCAAGTGCCGGTGCCAGCTTCCAGGTGGCCAACATCAACGGCGAGTTCCACGGAGTGATGGCCGCGATCACGCCAAGTGGTTCTTCGCGCGTGAAGTTGAAGATGCCGGGTTTGTCGATCGGGATCACACGACCCTCGATCTTGTCCGCGAGGCCGCCAAAATAGTAATACCACTGCGGAATGTAGCCGAGTTGTCCGCGCATCTCGGCGTAGAGCTTACCGTTGTCGCGGGTTTCGATGGCGGCGAGATGGTCGGCGTTCTGGGCAATCAGGTCGCCAAGCTTATGGAGCAGCGCGCCGCGAGCCGACGCGTTCATCGTGCGCCAGGGGCTCTTTGGATGAAAGGCTGCCTTGGCGGCTGCAACGGCGGCGTCGACTTCCGGCTTGCCGCACTTGGGAATCATCGCCCACGGTGCGCCAGTGAAGGGATTCTGCGTCTCAAACCACTCACCACTCTGCGGCTCCAGCCATTGTCCGTCGATCAGAAGTTTGTATTTTTCCATGTCAGATTTGGATTCGGATTTCTTTTGGGTCTTTCGGGGCGACTATGCGCGTGGGGCAGACATCGCTGGCGAAAGCGAGGCCAATTCGGCAAGCTGCGAGGCTGCGGCCCGTGATTCCAATCCGTCGATGATCGCTTCCAGTTCTTGCGCTTGGTCGCGACCGATCACCGGCTCGGCGGCGCGGAGGAATCGGGCACGAATCTCAGCAGGCGTTGCGGGGATCACATCTGGCAGTCGCCGGGTAAGCGTTGTTCCATGTGCGAGAGTGAGGATCACCTCGGAGCCCTGCTGCTTTGGGTAGGCCGCTGTCAGCTCAGGGTCAAGCTCCAAGGTCGTGAGTTTTGCGATGCGATTAATTTCGGGATGATCCAGCAATCGATAGTTGGCTTCAGCGATCTCACCACGGAACAAGGTGGCAGCGACGCAGTAGTGAATGCTCATCTTGGCTTGCAGCGTTTTCTGGAACGGACCGGCATGATTGCATCCCGGGTAGGCGATGGCTGCTGATGTTGAACGTACACGAATCGACTGGATCTCATTCGTGCTCAAGCCGCGTTGCTTCAACTCAGTGCTCAATTGGAGTGCGGCGGAGGCTGCGGTCTGCGCGTAATTGCAGGCCGGAGCCGATTTGTGAAACACAGAGAGAATCTCATGGCCAGAAGCGAAAGGCTTCACGTCCCCAACACGTTCCTGACTGCGCAGCGCGCGGAACAAGCCTGCCGTCCCGTCGAGTGATGTCTCGGAACACTTGGCTCCAGCCTGCGCGAGTTGCGCTGACATTACAGCGTTACGCGCGGCAAAGCCAACGTGGAAAAACATCTCATCGCCGCCTGAATACGGCCATTCATTCAAGCCCGCCGCAACGTTAGCGCCGAATGCCAAAGCACTCACAGATGCATCTTCACCAAGTCCGAGAACGCGAGCCCCGGCCAGCGCCGCGCCGATGGGGCCGCAAATGCCGGTGGGGCGATATTGGCGGACGTTATCCGGGACCATCAAAGCTCGGCCGATCTGCGCGCTTACTTCGTAACCGCAAACGGCCGCTGTGATAAAGTCACGACCCGTTCCGTGGGACAACGCCATCAGCGTGGGAAACACAACAACACCCAAGTGGCTGACCGATCCGGTGTGCATGTCCTCACGGACCAGCCCGTGGCCCAGGATCGCGTTGACGAATGCTGCATCACCCGCCGGAACGCGTTGCGGTGATCCGACAATGGCCACGCTCCCCTTCCCTTGCCCGGCTATCTGAAACGCCTGCTGGCTCCACGGCAGGTCCAGCGATTCGTAGGCGGCGGACAGAAAGTCCATGAAGCAGACCTTCACTTTGTCCACGACTTCTAGCGGGAGTTGCTCAAACTTAATCGCTCTGGTGGCTGCAACAATCTGGCGAGCCAGGCTCATGGACGGCACCTTTCTGATATAACATAGCCGATATGCTCAACCCAGGGGAAACGCCGGAGGTGTGGGAGGTTTACGCGATTCGTTACGCGCATCACCATCGCATGGCGCGTGAGAATTTCATCGGCGGCGACATCCACGACGGCCCCATGCCCATGGATTATTTCGTATGGGCAGTGCGGAGCGGCGAGCGTGTCTACATAGTAGATACTGGCTTCGACGAAGCGGTCGCGAAGAAGCGAGGACGAACGCATTTGCATTCTCCCGCCGATGGTTTGCGGAAGCTCGGGATCGATCCTTTGCAGGTTAAAGATGTAATCGTGACCCACATGCATTACGATCATTCCGGCAATCACGATATATTTCCAGCGGCGACCTATCATGTGCAGGATCGTGAGATGCAGTTCTGCACGGGCCGCTACATGACACTGGCGGCGATCCGGATGCCCTTCGCTGCCGAGGACGTATGCGCGTTTATCCACAAACTGTACGGAGGCCGCGTGAAGTTTCACGATGGCGACGCGCAGATCGCACCAGGGTTGAGCGTGCACTTCGTTGGCGGACATTCGATGGGTTTGCAAATGGTCCGGGTGTGGACAAGGCGCGGCTGGGTGGTGCTGGCATCTGACGCCGCTCATTACTACGCAAATATGGACCTGGAGTTGTGCTATCCATTCAC
Source organism: Acidobacteriota bacterium (assembly GCA_040007495.1). GTDB lineage: Bacteria > Acidobacteriota > Terriglobia > Bryobacterales > Bryobacteraceae > Palsa-187. The sequence goes on from JBDTUY010000029.1 coordinate 7,778, forward strand.
GTTCCATGTGGGCGATACGCTGGCGGGGTACCAGAAAGCTCGCGACTTGGCCGACTCGAAGGATCACATCATTCCGGGACATGATCCTGAAGTACTGAAGCGCTTCCCTGCCGCAGGTCCGGGCTTAGAAGAGTGGATTGCGAGACTGGACTAGGGATGAAGCCAATTCAACCGGTAGTAGAAGTTCCCTCCCCCGCCGTGAATCCGGAGGCCATTGCAGAGCGCACGACGGCGAGCATGTGGGTCGGCTCCATCGTAATGTTTCTGGCAACGCTGATCGCTTATGTGGATCGTCAAGCGCTGGCGGTACTAGCTCCTACGATTTTGGCGGACGTCCATATGACCGCCACGGATCTGGCCTTCACGCTATCCGCATTCTCTATCGCTTACATGTTTGCCAATTTCGCCTGGGGATCGATTTTAGACAAAATCGGATTGCCGCTGGGCATGGCCATCGCTGTGGCGATTTGGACAACCGCGAGTACAGCCCATGCGATTGCTGGCGGGTTAATTGGATTCGCAGCCGCGCGAATTGTGCTGGGCATCGGCGAGGGCGCTGTGTTTCCAGGCTGCGTCAAGATGGCAAGGGACTGTTTGCCGACGGCGAAGGCATCGCGCGGAATTGCGATCGGATATAGCGGTGCCGCATTTGGGTCGCTGCTGATGCCCTTGGCGGTGGGTCCGTTTGCCGCCGCCTATGGATGGCGAACGGCATTCTGGATCACGGGAGCACTGGGCGTGTTGTGGCTGCTGTTGTGGTCGCAATATGTACGGAACATACCAAAGCGGCAGCGTGCTTCGCAGAAGGTCGTCGTGGTAAATCCGTTCGACCGCAGGTTCTGGCTCATCGTAACCACCTATGGCATGGGCGCTATTGCATTGGGCGTGATCGCCTATTTGAGTGCGTTATACCTGAACCGTGCGTTAGGCCTGTCGCAATCGGAGATCAATCATGTGGTGTGGATCCCGACGGTCGGCTGGCAGCTCGGATACTACTTCTGGGGCTGGGTATCGGATCGCATTGTGCCAAATCAGATACGACCGTTGAAGCTTCTGTTCCTACTGTCGTTACTTGCCCTGCCGAGCGCTTTTGTCACCATGGTCCATTCCTGGCAGGCGGTCCTCGCACTATTTCTGTGGGCAATGTTCGTTGCCGACGGCTTTATCGTAATGGGCTTGCACATCGGAGCACGGGTCTTCACGAAGGATGAAGCGGGGTTGGCGGGAGGAATCGGCGGCGGGTCCTGGTCGATGGTGCTTGCGGCGGTGCTGCCGTTTTACGGGAAGTTGATCGACGCGAAAGACTACACGCCGATTTTTGTAACGATGTCGCTGTTCCCGCTCGCCGGGACGCTGCTCTATATGTGGTTGAGCAAGCCGTGGGCGAACAAATCAAAACTCGCTTAGCTGGATGTGGCGTACGCACTCTTGCGCGCCGCATCGGCAATTTTGCCGATGCCTGTTGAAAGGTGGGCTATCCGGCTTTCATCAAAAGCGTCGAGAGCAGTCTCGACGCGGCACGCCAAGCGCGTGCGCCACATCAGATTAGACGCCCATCTCTGCCAAAGCTTCCTTCGCGATGCGGAAGCTGTCGACGCCAGCGGGGATACCCGCATAGATCGCGACCTGGAACAACACTTCGCGGATTTCTTCCTTCGTCACGCCGTTGCGGATCGCGCCTTTGACGTGAATCTTCAGTTCATGGGGGCGATTCAGCGCGGAGATCATCGCGAGATTAATGATGCTGCGCGTCTTCTTATCCAGTCCTTCGCGGCCCCAGCATTCGCCCCAGCAGTACGTGGTGGCGAGTTCTTGCATCGGCATGTTGAAGTCATCGGCGCTGGCCAAGGCCTTCTCTACAAACTCGGCTCCGAGCACTGACTTACGAATCGCCAGGCCTTTATCGAACATTGCTTTATCCATTGGTTTCTCCTTAAGGTTCAGAAATTATGCTTTGACTTCGACGTGCGCCAACTGCTCCACCATGCGGATGATCTCCGACATATCCGCATCCGGTCCGAGCATGGCCATGGTGGTTACCAACACTTGTTTCACTGCTGCCGAGACAATCGTTGGCACCTGCAGTGCGTCCGCTTCGTCCATGAACAATCGGACATCTTTGTTCAGGAGGCTGATGGCAAATCCACCATTGAATTTACGAGGGAACACCAGGCGCGGAATCTTGTCCTCCGTGGCGCTGTTGCGACCGGTTCCGGAATTGATGACGTCGCAGATCACTTTGGGGTCTAGACCAGCCTTCACGCCAGTCACCACAGCCTCTGACGATATCGCCATGGCAGTTGCGGAGAGGATGTTGTTCAACAGCTTCATGGTGTGGCCCATGCCGGGCCCGGTGCCGAGGAAGAAGATCTTGCCCAGGTGGCTGATGATCGGGCGCAGGCGCTCCAGCACGTCGTTCGGGCAGGACACCATGATCGCGAGCGTGCCTTTGTTGGCACCCGTCACACCGCCGCTGATAGGAGCGTCGACTTCCAAAATATTTTTCTTTGCCAACCCCGCAGCGATACGCTTGGCGTAGATCGACCCGGTGGTAGAGGTATCGATGAAGATCTTTACTTTGCTGCCTTCAACCACGCCGCCGGGACCCAGAGCAACCGTCTCAACAATCGGAGGCGTCGGCAGGCTGCAGAACGTAATCTCGACTGCATCGCACAGTTCTTTGACCGATGCCGCGCGAGTAGCGCCCAGTTCCACTAGCGGCCGGAGGGCTTCTTCGCTGGTATCGAAAATCGTGAGCTTGTAGCCAGCTTCGATTAATCGGCGAGCCATGGGTCCGCCCATGCGACCGACACCAATAAAGCCTAGTTGCTGATCCGTCATCCTGCTTTTCATCCTCCTTGAGAGTGCAAATGGCTATGGTAGCGCTGTCGGGATGCTGACGTGAAGTGAAAGGGAGAATGAGCTGGGACTGAGGATGTTTCCGACAGCTCGGTCGGCGGCAGAGAGTATCCGCCGCAAAGGCATGGTGCGCAGAGGCTGAAGACACCGGCGCTAAATTCCCAACCCAAGTGCTCCAATTCGCATTTTCATGGTTTGATCACCTTCGCTTATTTTGCCTGCTTGGCGGCCTGTTTCCCTTGGGTGGCATTGCGCTCAAACACTTCCAGGTTCATGCCATTCGGATCTTCGACAAAGATGGTGAATGTGCCTCCGCCGAAATCCACAATATCGCCATTCACCGACAACACGTTAGTTCCTGCAGCCCTCATGCGGGCGATGGTGGGCCGCAGTTCGTTCACCTGAATGCCCAGTGCGGGTGCGCCGGGGTCGCGCACTCTTAGATGAAACTTGGTGCGTGGGACGCCTCGGAATTCCGTGAATTCGACCAGGGCTGGCGGACCTGGAATGGTGCCCGATAGCTTGCGGAACTCGGTACCAGCGGGCGCTCCGTACAACTTGAGCATCGCAGGGTCTTTTGAAAATGCAGATGATCCAGTGAGTTCAATTCCCAACAGGCCGGTGTAGAACTTAGTGGTCGCCTCAGCACTTTCCATCGTGTAGGCCAGCGACACACGATGTACGCTGCCCTCTGGTGCGCCTGCGGCTGGCGCTTCCTGTACTAATTGAAGGAAGAACCCGTCGGGGTCACGCAGGATGATTGAGCGCGTCTTACCCTTCGCCGTCGTGATCTCGACTGGCGCCCCCCCGGTGGTCACGATTTCCGCATTCGCCTTCTTCGCGTTCGCTACCGTTGCATCTATATCTCGCACATAGAAGACCGCACTTGCTGCGCCAGGGTCGGTGTATTTGGCTTGGGCCGGTTTACGTTCCAGCCCCTTGAAATGGGTCAGCTCAAGGCGCATCCCTCCCGGGAGCGAGAGCATCGACAAACGCAGCGTAACGCCGGGGGCGTTCGTCAGCAGAGGCACTGCTGCGTTCGCAAAATCCTGCGCGGCTCCGTTCAAGCCGAAGACGTCGCGATAGAAGGCGAGTGTCGTATCGAGTTCGTTCACCGCGTGAATCGCATGAGACAGCGCTTTCGTAATGGGGGCAGTTTGGGCCGTAGCCCCGGCCTGCAAAAGCAGCCCGAGCGCCAAGGCAACGGTAGTGCCGTTGAGCATGGATTTTTTCATTTGTCCTCTCTAATTTGGCGCGTTTCCCATCAACTGCTTCAGCAGCGCAATCGTACCCTCGCGCGCCTTTACAGGACCACCGGCGCGGCCTCGCAGTCCTTGCCCTTGCGCCATTTCGACAGGGGAACGCTTCTGCTTATCGACCACGTCGAGTTTGGCTCCTCGCGAGGCCAGAAACTTCACCATGTCGTCGGAAGGTGGCGGAAAATTTGCATCCGTCGCCTGAGCGGCGAAGTGCATGGCGGTTTGGCCAGCGGCGCTGATCGCGTTGATATCCGCGCCGTGATCCAACAGGACCTTGGCCCCGGCCAGAAGTTCAGCCTCGGTGCCGGAATCCTTGGCGAAGGCGCTGACGCCTCGACCCAACCCGGTGGCGAACATCAGTGGTGTGGTGCCGTTCTTTAGAGGTAGTGAGGGGTTGGCCCCGCGTGCGATCAGCATCTCTATCGTCGCGACGTCACCGCTGCGAGCCGCCCGTGCCAGAGGAGTTGCACCTTCGCCTAAAGTTGGCTCTCCTGGCGTGTGCGCGCGCTGCAAAGCAGAGGTCTTGAGGCCCGCGTTCGGGTCCGCGCCGCGATCCAATAGGATCTTCATCAAGTCCAGGGCGCTAATCTTGTCGCGTGGGGCGCGACCTGGACGCCCGAAAATCTCACCCAACGTGTTCATGTCTACCGCGGCATAAAGCGGTGTCATGCCCGCACTGTCGGCGGTCTTCGCATCCGCGCCTTTCTCTAACAATAGCGCCGCTGCATCAAAGTGGTAATTCGTGATCGCCAGTAGCAATGGCGTGACGCCGTCGGGATCAGTTGCATTAAGATCCGCGTCCACGCTCGACAGTGCCCGAATCGATTCCAAGGCTCCCTCGCGTGCGGCGTACATCAGCGGGGTCCAACTTCCATGCGGAAGGATCGTGACCACGCCTTCCAGCCCGAAGCGATCCTTCGGGTAGGTCATCGCGGCTGTGCGACTATTGCGGTCCGCACCATGCTTGAGCAGCACATTGAGCACCCCCGCTTGATTCTCCGCAGCGGCGATCATCAAAGCAGTCTCCCCGAATGATGGCCCGGTCGCGGCGATATTCGCTCCGCTCTTCAGCAGGGCTTCGGCAACCTCCACGCTTCCGGCACGCGCTGCGGTCATCAGCAACGTTTCGCCTCCGGGTAACGCGGCGTTGGCGTCGGCCCCTGCTTTCAGCAGCGCGTCGGTCATCTTGAGGTTACGATTCATCACCGCGAGCCACAACGGCGTAATGCCATCCTGGGTAGCGGCCTTCGCGTTCGCTCCGGCTTGTAGCAACAAGCTGGAAAGCTCAAAGTCGTCGCTCCGAACGGCCCAATGCAACGGAGTCATGCCGTCGGGTTCGACTGCATTCACTCCAGTGCGAGACTGCACCAGCTTGCGCGCAACGTCGCGATCGCCTGCCTGAATCGCTTCACTGAGCGTAACGGCGTTCAGCGTAAGAGACGCGCCAAGTACCGCAATTGCAACGGCTCTACAGGACATTTGCAATCCCGTTGCTGTCTCCGAATTGGTCCATATTCGTGCCGAACTTCTGCGCCACGTTTCGCCACAGATTTCCAATCGGCGTGCGATTCGGCAGTTCGACGTGCCGTGCGCCTTTGCCTGCACCGCCACCAATCAGTACTATCGGCAACGGGTCCGAGACGTGGCCGTTGGAATCCGCCATACCGGCACCATAGGCAAGCAGAGAATGATCCAGTAGCGATCCATCACCATCGGGCGTAGTGCGGAGCTTCTCTAGGAACTTCGCGTAAAGCTCCACATAATAGGTATTGATCTTTACCATCTGAGCCATCTTCTGTGGATTGTTCAGATGATGGGAAACGGAGTGATGTTGTTCCGTGACGCCGATCTGCGGGTAAGTACGCTGGCTCAGCTCGCGCGACATCATGAAGGTGAAGACTCGGGTAACGTCGGCTTGAAACGCGGCAGCCGCGAGGTCGAACAGCAAACTTACGTGGTCGCCAAAGTTATCTGGTGTGCCGATCGGAGCTTCTGGGGCTGCTTCAGCACTGGCTCCACGAGCCTCAACCTGTTGAATGCGGCGTTCAATCTCTCGAACGTTTTCCAGATAGTCGCTCAACCGGGCCTTGTCGCGTGTGCCCAAGTTTTGCGCCAAATCCCGGGCATCATCCGCTACCGAATCAAGGATGCTGCGCTGCTTCACCAGCCGAGCGCGGCGCTGTTCAGTCGAACCAGGCTCGCCGAACAACCGCTCGAAGACCGCCCGAGGATTGGTCTCCATCGGCAGAGGTGTCTTAGGCGACGACCACGAAATCGTATTCATGTAGGAACAACTGAATCCCGGAGAGCAACCGCCCACATAACCCGAGAAATCTTCCGTAGCAAGTTCGAGCGACGGCACAGGCGTCTGCTGCCCGATCTTTTGGGCGACGATTTGATCGATGCTGGTGTTGGCCAGAACATCTTCCGCCTCCGTGCGCTTCGGCCACACGCCAGTCAGGAAGCCAGCGGCACTGACCGCGTGGTCGCCCACCTGACTGCCAGGATGGGAACGGGTCAGATTCGTCACCACGGCCAGATGGCTTTTATATGCTTCAAATGGCTTCAGGATTGGAGTAAAGGCAAAATCTGCACCAGTGGTTTTGGGTGTGAACTCCTGCATAATCGCACCGTTCGGGAAATAGATAGCACCGAAGCGGAGACTCGGATTCGCTGCTGCCTTCGCCATCGGAGTCAGCGCAGGAAACATGCAGTCAAGCACGGGTAAGGATAAGACAGTGCCCAGTCCACGGAGAACCGTGCGGCGCGAAAGAGACTTCCTGCTGACGAACATTTTAAATTCTCCTCGTCATCTTGCAGCTACTTTAGCGACTACCTGCGCTGGCTGAGGAACGCCGATCATGCGGAAAGGCGTGCTGCGCGCAACCCCCAGCATCAAACTGGACCAGCGGTAATTGTCGCGCGCGGCGTTTCGCACGATGGCACGCACCTGCGGCATGTCGCGAGCATCCAGGCCTCGACCCAGCGCATACACCATCAATTCTTCGACTACGGTTGATACGAAATTTTCGGGCTGACTTACCAGTGCCCGGCGCAGTTCTACCACCCCATTGATCTTCGTTCCGTCGGCAAGCTCACCGGTCGCGTCAATCGGAACTCCCGCATCCTGGTTGCGCCATGCGCCGACTGCGTCGAAGTTTTCCAGAGCGAATCCGATCGGATCCAGCGTCTTGTGACAGGCCGCACAAACTGGATTGGCGCGATGCTCAGCCATTTGCTCCCGCATGGTGCGCGGCTTGTCTCCATCCTTCTTTTCCGGCAAAGGCGGCACGCTGGCGGGAGGCGGAGGCACCTGCAACCCTAGCAGATTCTCAAGAATCCATTTGCCGCGAACCACCGGCGAAGTGCGCTCCGCATGCGAAGTCAGAGCGAGGATGCTGCCCTGCCCCAGCAAGCCCTTGCGAGCCTCATCCTGGATCGCCACGCGGCGAAACTGGCTGCCGTATACATTCGGAATCCCATAATGCTTGGCTAGCCGCTCATCCACAAACGTGTAGTCGGCGGTCATCAAATCCAGTACGCTGCGGTCTTCCTTCATGATGCTCTGGACTAGCAACTCGGTCTCGCGGCGGAAGCTTTGCCGCAAGTTGTCGTCAAAATCCGGGAAGATGTCCGTGTTGGGTTGGAAGTTGCGCAGGTTCCGCAATTGCAGCCACTGCCCCACGAAGTTCTCGATCAGCGCTTTAGATCGCGAGTCGCTGAGCATGCGACGAACTTGTGAGTCAAGGGTGACACTATCCCGCAACTTGTTTTGAGCGGCTAGATCCAGAAGTGTGTCGTCCGGGATACTGCTCCACAAAAAGAAGGAAAGTCGCGAGGCAAGCTCGAAATCCCCTAACGGCTTCACATCACCAGCCTTGCCCGAAGGTTCGCGCTCGGCCCGGAACAGAAATTTGGGACTGGCAAGAATCCGCTCTACCGCTGACTGAATACCCGCATCGAAGTTACTTCCCTTGCGCCCCGTCGTGTAGAACTCCATCACACGAGCAACGTCCGTCGCCGAAGGCTGCTGACGATACGCGCGTTTGAGTAACCCAGTGACGATCTGCCGGGCACAGACGTCCTCGTTCACAGTGCCCGAAGGCTTGCAGACGAATACGCGCCGACGGCTGGGTGTATCACTAACGCCTGTCGCGTGAAACGGTCCAATCACGGTGAGTACTTGCAGATGTGGGTGCCCCGCCCAATCGAAGTTGTCCACGGAGCTGCGCACAAACGACTGCAGCCGCGAGGGCTCGGCAAATTGAGCATTCTGCAGGAACGCAACACTGATAGTATGTGGACCCGCAGTAATAGGAACTTCCACTTGCAAGCGAGCATCCACTGCATCGCCCGTATCGGTAGGCGCATTGTACATAGCCGCCAGATCGGCAGGCCCGCCAATCGTCGCAATGTGCACGCGCTTTCCATCGACGCTGAACTCCACTTGATGCGGAGTTTGCAATCCGCGCATGATGTTTAGGTTCGTGCGAAGCAGCTTCGCTTGCAGACGATACTGGCCGTCTAGCGGAAATGTACGGCGTACAGCGGTTCCGCCTACAGTACCCAGAGGCAATCCTTCCACGTGCTGATCCTGCGAGAGGTCCTGCGGGATGCGCCACGTCTGGCTGGAGGGCGTCTGCATCGGGTCCCCCACGGCGAGAGCCGCAACCTTCAAGGCCGCAGAGAGGTAGCGTTCCTGCAGGGCCGGAGAAACTCCTAACATTTCAGACACGTTGTCGAATCCAAACGCGGAATCGTCGGGCGGGAGAAGCGCATTCGCATCCACTTCGAGATCCAGCAAATCGCGAATCGAGTTGGCATACTCTGCGCGATTCAGGCGATGCAGAACGGTGCGGCCTGCGAATGGTGAGGCTGCGTCGAGCCGCGCTTCGATCCACGACGCAGTCGTAGTGTAAGTGGCTGCGTCCGGCCTGGGCGATCCAGCCGGGGGCATGGTTCCAGAGCGAAGCTTCTTAGCTACTTTTTCCCAGATTTCGGCGTGGCTGGAAATGGCTCCGAAGTCCACTTGGTCCAGTTCCAGGTTTCCAGACTTAGTGTGCGCATTGTGGCAACCCACACAAAACTTGTTGACAACCTGCTGCGCTGGAACTTGCGAGGCCGGAGTCTGAGCGGTGAGTCGGCCCGGCGCGAAGTGCGTCACCGCGACTAACACCAACGTGGCAACGCCCCCGAGTATCTTGTTCCTTGGACTAGGCATCTATTGCGCGACCTACTTGGCGCTCTGCTGCCAGTTACTACTGACAGTGGCGATAAAAGTCCAGAGTTGGTACTCCGACTGCAGCAATATTGTAGCTCGCCAGTACGCCAGAGGGTAGGCTCCCACAGGTCAACAGCAGGCTTCTGATGGTTCACTTTTGTCATTGACAGATCACTGGTCTACGGCCATATTGTAAAGGACTGCCATGGGTAGCACTAACGGAAAAAATCTGAGTCGGCTGGAACAGTCGTTTATGGATAGTGCGCCGTCGGAACTCCGGCCAGAAAAGCGTATCCGCCGCATTCTGGATTCCATCGGCGCCTCGATCGGAATAAGCCGCTGGGGTATCGCCGCGATCGTGGTACTCGGAGCACCGCTTACCTACTTAGCGGCTGCGGGACGTTCACCATCGACCGCGCCGCCGGTAGCGGCTCCCGCTCACAATGTGCTCGCACCAGCACCTCAGGTTGCCGCGCCCATGGCAACTCCGGTGCTGATGGCTCAGCAGTTGGCAACTCCGCCGCCATCCTCAGCGCACATAGTCCCGACGGCGAACGCACGGCCTACCTTCGAGGTTGCCAGCATCAAGCCAGTCGTACCCGGCGGTGTACACGTACAGGGCGCGCAGGTCAACCCAGGCGCAAGAGTGCTGATCCGGACCGAGACGCTCAAGGGCTTAATTATCGTAGCCTTTGGAGTCTCCTATCGGGACATCTCGGGAGGGGACGATTGGACTGAAAAGGATGAATATGACGTCGAGGCTCAGCCGTCAGAGGCCATGCAAGCGGTCATCACAGATCTGCGATACACCAATTTTTCGATTGAAGATGTCCATCTGCAACAGATGCTACAGGCGCTCTTGATCGATCGATTTCAGTTGAAGTTCCACCGAGAAATAAAAACGGCCGAAGTGTATTTTCTGAAACGCAACGGGAAGCCGTCGCCGCTGAAAGCCAAGGAAACACCAATCGACCCGTCGATCCACCGAGGTGGAGCATTTGGAAGCATCGGGTATGCTGGCGGCCAGTGGGGCATCTTTGATACGAGCATGCCGCAACTGGCAAAATTCGCCGGCGATCATGTAATGGGTGTTCCGATTCTGGATCAAACCGGGCTGACGGGCCGGTTCGACTACAGACAACGTTCGCCCGACATCGATCCGCAGTATAGCGGCGACCAGTCGCCTTCGTTCCGAATCTACCTTGATGAGCTGGGCCTGAAGTTGGAACGCGGGAAAGAACCGGTGGAGACATTCGTGATCGACCATGCCTCAAAACCATCGCCGAATTGAGCCTGTCCGTGCAGCGCAACTTCTGAAAAATCCTGCTGCTTCGCTGAGGACGATTGGGTTAGAATAGGGAGCAACGGTCCTCCGCCCGACTCATCGCGCGGGAGTAACTCAGTGGTAGAGTCACAGCCTTCCAAGCTGTTGGTCGCGGGTTC
>JBDTUY010000030.1:0-18500 GCA_040007495.1 Acidobacteriota bacterium
GGCTGCGACTCTTGTGAATGCCGGAGTGGCGGGTTTGAACCAGGGAATCTCCTTTACACCTCGTGGGAGCACAACCACGACGCCGGGTGGGGGAGCAAACAACTCAGGAAACGTGACCCTATCGCGGCTGGGCAGTCTTTCCAGTGCCGATTTCACCACGTCACTGCCTGGCGCACTGCTCAAAGCCATCGTGAATGATTCCACCACGCGTGTACTCACCAATCCTCAGGTCCGTGCGTCCGATGGACAGAAAGTGACCCTGAACATCGGCGATCGCGTACCCGTCGCCAGCGGCAGCTTTCAAACTGGCGTAGGCGGCTCTGCCGCCGGTGTGAACACGCAGTTTCAATACATCAACGTTGGCGTCAACGTCGACATCACTCCGCAGATTCATTCCGCCAACGAAGTCACCTTGCAGGTCGATCTCGAAGTCTCCTCGATCAAAGACACGGTTACCGTCGGCAACTCCTCCAACCCGGTCATCGGCCAGGATAAGGCCACCGCCAATCTACGCCTCCGCGAAGGCGAGATCAACATCCTAGCCGGCCTGTCTACCTTGCAGAACTCCGAAGGCACCAATGGCATCCCGGGATTAGTAAATATCCCGGTGCTCGGCAAGATTTTGTTCGGCACCAACCACGTCGAGAAAGATAAAGGCGAACTGATGATCGCCCTGATCCCCCACATCGTTCGCACACCCGACTATTCTGCGGAGAGTCTGCGTGGCGTGTACGCCGGTTTGGAACAACGTATTAAGTTGTTGAAGACTCCCAAGTTTGAGAAAGACCCGAACGCGCCCACTGGCGGGGCCGGAATCGCGACACCCGGAACGCTTGCCCCGACCGCACCTGCTACTCCAGGCCAGCCCGCAGCCACACCCCAAGCCACCGCGCCCCAAGCGACCACGACTCCGCCACAAAGCACGCAGGCCGGAATTCTTCTACCTACCGTACTGCCGCCCGGTGTACCCGGCGGTCCCCCGGCAGCTCCCGGCGCTCCCCCTGCAAATGGACCCCGGGTCGCGTTCCTTCCGGGAACGATTAACGCCGCTCGAAATGCACCGTTCACAGTCGAAGTCCGAGTCGAAAACGCGGTGGGCGCAACCGGATTGGCGCCTCTACGAATCTCGTGGGACCCAGCAGTGCTGCGTCTAAACGATATCTCTCCAGGCGACCTGCTCTCGCGCGACGGGCAGCGGGTGACATCGGTGAAGGATGTCCGAAATGATCTGGGGCAAGCCTCGCTGACCATCAATCGGCCAGCGGGAGCTACGGGCGTCAGCGGTTCTGGTTCTGCGGCGAGCTTGACGTTTGTAGCCATCGGCGCAGGTTCGGGACGAGTAACCGTAACCGAAATGGGCTTGACCGACGCAACCAATCGTCCGGTAAGCGTATCGCTCGGCTCGCTCCCGGTGGCCGTACAGTAGGCGCAGTACAGTAGAGATAAGATGCTCGGGATTCTTCCATCACGCGGGACAAAGGTCAGAAGCGGGACGCGGCGCAATCAACGCGGCCTGACCCTGATCGAACTGATCGTAGCGTTCACGATTCTGGCAATCCTCACCACCATGAGCCTGCCCTTGACGCGCTACAAAGTCCGTCGCGACAAGGAACGGGACCTGCGCATCGCTCTGCGCGAAATTCGCACCGCCATCGACAAGTATAAGGATGCCGCCGACAAGAACCTGTTCCAGATCAAAGTCGGTACAGAAGGCTATCCGGAAACGCTGGAGATTTTGGTCGAGGGCATCGCGATGTCCAGTTCGCCCGACGGAACCAAGATCAAATTCCTGCGCAAAATTCCCACCGACCCCATGACCGGTATGGCTGACTGGGGGCTGCGCGCCATGAAAGACGACCCGGGTTCCCAGAGCTGGAGCGGCGGCAACGTATTCGACGTCTATACCAAGAGCCAAGATCGTGCCCCGGACGGCACCCTCTACCAGGAATGGTAAGCCCTATGTCGCTAACCAAGCTACTCCAAACCCGAGCCGCGACCGTAAAGGCGCGAAACACCCGCGTTTCCGGCTACACCCTGATCGAACTGTTGATCGTGATGGCGATCATCTCCATTCTGCTTGCGGTCGCCGTACCCTTCTATACCAAGGCGATGATCCGGACCAAGGAAAGCGTGCTGAAGCAGAATCTCTTCAACCTGCGTAACGTAATCGACGAATTCACCTTCGACAAGAAAGCCGCACCGCAGGATCTCCGCGATCTGGTCGACGCCGGTTACATGCGTGACATTCCGGTCGACCCCATGACGGGAACGCAGAACTGGCGTATCACCATGGAAGACGCCATCACCTCGGTCGACCAGACCAAGCCCGGCATCTACAACGTCCACAGCACCTCCGACCAAAAGAGCCTGGAAGGCACCCAATACTCGGAGTGGTGACGCACCTAAGCCCGATGTGGCGCTCGATTTCCGTCTTTTGGATCCGTTCCGGATACCGAGCATAGGAACTTCAGCTCCGCAACGGAGCCATTGACAGTCGGAAGGCTCGATTCACACTAGACCGCCCTCACCGGAGCCACGAAGCGAAGTGAGTGACCTAAATCTCCCCCGCAATTAGTCTGAGAGAAATACCCCTAAGAATCCACTTATTCGCGTGACCCGAGTTTGCGTACTGGCCCTGTGCATTGCGTGGACTCTCGAAGCGCAGCCGAAGGCCCCAGATACTCAGCGTGATAGCCTCCGCATCCGAGCCTTCGCCTCGCTACCCGACCCTCGCGAGACATCCACCAATAACGTCACTAGCACCGCCCAATATGAAGCAGGTTCCCGCGCGACCACCGGCATCACAATCGAAGTAACTACACTCGGTGGCCAACCCGTCGACGGAGCGATGGTCACGCTCCAGATGCCCTCTGGCGGACCTAGCGGCGTATTCCGCAATAACTCCAAAACCGAGGTCCTGACCACCGGTCCGGACGGCAAGATCGAAGCCTGGGGGATGCTGTGGAATGCGACGCCAGGAACAGCTTCGATCCGAGTGACGGCCGCCAAAGGTCCCGATCACGGCACCGCGACCGCTTCCGTCCTACTCACCACCCCGCCGCCACGAACCACAACCCGTAATTCAAGCGGCGATGCCCACGGACACAAGAAACTCTGGCTCGCCATAGCAGCCGTAGCCGGATCCAGCATCGCAGTGGCAGGCGTGGCCCGGAACAAGGGCACCCCCTCCACCACGGCGCCCGCAGCCAACACCACGATCTCGATCAGCACTCCGACCATCGTGATCACCAAACCATCGGCCAGACAATGAAGCACCTCTGGATCAGCAATTCCGAAGAGTGGCTGCCAGAAGGGGGGCGGGACCCCAGTCCCGCGTCGAGGCCCCAGCCTCGACCTGCTTGTTTCAGTAAGCCCGCAAACCCCCAGCTTGCGGTGATCTTCCTAGCAGTAACCACAAGTCTTGCAACCGCCCAATCCACCATCGACCTACCGCAAGTAGGCCAAATGCTGGACCGCTCCGGAATCGTAAGGCCAGTGCACGGCATGTCCGGAAATTTAATGCTAGGCGACGCCACAAGCACAGACGTACTCAGCTCCGGATGTGGACCAGAATTCTGTCTGCTGAAAACCGACCAGCAGTTACTCGTTATGCAAACAGGCGCGACCCCAACACTGGTGCGCTCTCCCTTCCCAACCGGACCAGCCATATTCGCATTTCGCGACCACACTGCGTGGATCTATTACCCGCAAGATGGAACTCTGACTCGCTTTAGCGATAACGCCACGACCAACCTCTCCGCTCCAAATCTCACCGGCGAGGTACTCTCCCTACGCGTCACTACCAATGCTCTGGAATTCGCAGTCCGGCGCGACGGCACCGTTTGGATCGAACGGCAGGATGGAGCCTTGGTCGATTCCCTTCCCGACGCCGACGGCCCCGTGCTGCTCTTGGAGAACGCGATCCTCTACACATCCAGCGACCTTGTACGACTGAAGCGAACCGGCGCGAACACCATCGACTTCCCTGTCCCTCAAGTTCAACGCATCAACACTCTCGGCCCGCGCTATGCGCAGATCACCACTGCCGACCATGTTTATGCGCTCAAGCTCGACTCCGGCAAAGGAACACTGTCCCAGCTGCCTGAGCCTACTTCCATCACGCGGACGGTGCGACGTCGATGAAAACGCGCGCGAACAGAATCTGGTTTGCCGCTCTCTACCTGACGCTCAGCCTAGGGACGGTCGAGGCTCAATCCTCAATTACAGTGTCCGCAATTACCGGCCCCCTGGAGACCGCGCTCATCAACGGCGGAACCTTCCTGCTTGGCCAAACTGCCGTTGGCGATACAGCATCGATTCTTCTCCGGGTGCGGAATCTATCGTCCGCACCGGTAGACATCACGCGCTACGTGGCCTTGGGTGCTGGTTTTACGCTGGTCGCACGCAACGTCCCGTTCACCATCGCGGGGAATGCGTCATACGACGCGATTCTCTACTTTACGCCGACCGCCGCCGCCAGCTATAGCGCCAACCTGCAGATCAATACCTTCGCGACGCAGTTACTTGCCAGTGGAATCGGGCCGCCCGACCTGACCATCTTGCCGACCTGCAACACTAGCGACCCGCACACGATCCTCTTCGGCAACGTACAAAAAGGTCAAACCAGAACCTGCAATTTCACGCTCCGAAACCCCGGCACAACCCCCATGAACATCCCGGCGTTCTTTATCACCGGAAGCGAGTTCATCAACCCGCAGCCTCTCGCCACCCCCTTTACGCTGGCCGTAGGACAGACGATTTCGTTCAGTATCCAGTTCAAGACCGCGACCGTCGGTGTGAAGTCCGCGACGCTCAGCATTCAGTCGCAGACCTTCACGCTCACCGCCACCAGCTTCGACGCGCCTCTGCCAACACCCGTTCTGGATTTCTCCGGCACATTGACCGGCGGTCCCGCGACCATCGCCAGCGGTCAGCAGGTTTATGTTGCGATGCGATTGCCCAGTCCCGCACCATTTACTTCGACCGGAGTCCTGACCATGACGTTGATCCCCGATTCGTCTCTGGTGACCGACGATCGAGCCGTAGTCTTCCTCGGCACTGGACTGACGTCAGTTCCCTTTTCCGTCCAGCAAGGCAGCACGGCAGTCCTGCTCTCAGGACAAATCGCACTAGGCTTCCAAACCGGAACCACCTCCGGGCGCATCCGCTTCACGCTATCGCAAATCGCCAGCGGTTTTGTAAGCGATCCGACGGTCGACCTGGTAATCCCGCGTGCACCCGTCGAACTGGATCTGACACAAACCGGTCGAACCTCCGGCTTTCTATTCGTAAAGTTGACCGGTTTTGATAACACGTACTCCACAGGCCCGTTGTCGTTTGCGTTCTACAACGCCAGCGGCTCGTTGCTCCAAACCGTCCCTGCCGATTTCTCAAAGGAGTTTCAGGCCTACTATCAAGGCACGCTGACAGGCAGCCTCTTCAACGCCTCGCTACAATTCAACGTGAACAACGCAGCCGACGCTGTAGCCAGCGTAGAAGTCACGCTAACCAACAGCGCCGGAACAACCCACAGCGGTCGCATCCCGTTCTGAAGCGCCGTGCGTAAGCGCGGGGATATCAGTTCCTTAATTCGGGAAGTCTAGCGTTATCCTGGAGCACATCCCACTCAACCCATGGAAGGCGGGGCGATGCCCCGCGCTGAGGCGCCGCCTCCGCCTGCACGACTACCCACAACTACGCCGACTTAGGAAACTCGTAATTCAACATCCAGTGAATCCCGAACTTATCCTTCAACATCCCAAACCGAGCACCCCAAAACGCATCCGCCGGGGCCATCGTCGTCTCCCCACCCTCGGCCAAAGCCGCGAACACCGAGTCGACTTCCGTCGAACTCTCACACTGAATGCTGATCGAAAAATTGGTTCCTGCTAGAAACGGCATACCCGGCATCGTGTCCGACGCCATCAGCAGGATGGTCCCGCCCTTCAATATCCGAGCGTGCATGATCCGATCCTTCGCATTCTCCGGAACATTGGGCTGGCTGTTCCCCATGGTCGACATCTGCAGTTCCGCGCCCAGACAGTTGCTGTAAAACGTCATGGCCGCATCGCAATTCCCGTCAAAATTCAAATAGGTGTTGATCTCTTTCATACTCTTCTCCTCGAATCACTTCACCAACGGCATCAGCGCCCGCACCCGAGCATCCCGGAACCACAACCCGCCCCACACAATCGCGCCCACAACAATCGGGAGCAGCAGAAAACCAAGTGGCTGCGTTCGAACATTGGTTGCGACTGCGCCGCCTAAGTACCCCGTCAGAACCACCGCACCCAACACCGCTGTCCGAGGAATCGCATACAAAATGATTCCTAGCAACAGCGACAAGCCGATCCACATCACCGCTGCATCTGGATAGCCAGCCTCAATCGTTCCCTGCACCGAATGCGACTCGCGTACGATCTTCATCACCGCATCCAACGTCAGCAGCGCCCCGATCACGCCGCTTAAGATACGCCCTGTGAGTATCTGTTTCTTACTACTGGAACCATCCTGAGCCATTACGTTCTCCCCTCACCGAACCCCGCCCGCAATCGCCCCGACCACCAGGTACGGCTCCGCACCTGAGGCAACCGCCACAGGCAAGGGCGCATCCAAATCTTCATGCGACAGATCTTGCTGACACGCAAAAAACCGAATGAACGCGCGCCGCTCCTTCGTCACATGATCGCGAATCGTCCCGCGCAGCACAGGGTAGCGGACCTCAATAACATCGATCACAGACCGCTGCGTCACCGCGCCCATCACTTCGACCTGAACCTCGCCCGATATCCCGGCCAATGCTCGCAGATGCCCAGGCAATTCGACGCGGATCACTTGTCCCGGCATCACGCTAGCGTCTGCACTTCGACCGAGAGTACTGGAGGCAGATCGTGAACAATCGCCGACCATTGGTCGCCTCCATCCGCCGACACATAGACCTGGCCCCCCGTCGTACCGAAATACACGCCGCAGCTGTCCAGCGTATCTACGGCCATCGCGTCGCGCAAAATGTTGACGTAGCAATTGCTCTGCGGCAGACCCATCGTCAATGCTTCCCAATCGTTGCCGCCCGTCCGGCTGCGATATACGCGCAGTTGCCCATCCAATGGAAAATGCTCCAGGTCGCTCTTGATCGGAGCCACATAGATCGTCTCCGGTTCATGCGCATGCACATCGATCACGAACCCGAAATCGGTGGGCAGGTTCCCGCTGACTTCCTTCCACTGCTCGCCACCATCGTCCGTCCGCATCACGTCCCAATGCTTTTGCATGAACAGAACATCGGGCCGCGATGGATGCATCGCCATATGATGAACGCAGTGCCCCACCTCAGCGTTCGGATCGGGAATGTACTGCGAACGCAGCCCCTTGTTAATCGGTCGCCAAGTCTGTCCCGCATCGTCGCTGCGAAATGCGCCCGCAGCCGAGATCGCGATGTAGATACGACCCGGATTCTTTTGGTCCAGCAGAATCGTGTGCAGCCCCATGCCGCCCGCACCTGGCGTCCATCGATTACCAGTACTGTGAGTGCGTAGCCCTGGCAGTTCCGCCCACGAAGCCCCGCCATCCCTACTCTGAAACAGCGCCGCGTCTTCCACTCCGGCGTAAACGTGGTCAGGATCGGTCAGCGAAGGCTCCAGATGCCACACCCGCTTGAAGTCCCACGGATGCGGCGTGCCGTCGTACCACTGATGCGTGCCCGTCACACCGTCGTAGACAAACTTATTATCGACAGGCTCCCACGTCTTGCCGCCGTCGTTCGACCTCTGGATCAATTGCCCGTGCCATCCGCTAAATTGCGAAGCATAGATGCGATTCGGATCCACTGGGGAACCCTTCGCGTGGTAGATTTCCCACCCCGCGAAATGTGGCCCACTCACATCCCACTTGTCGCGTTTACCGTCCGATGTCAAGACAAACGCACCTTTGCGCGTCCCCACTAAAACCCGTACGCTGCTCACTCTCAGCCTCCTGATCGGTCACGCCGATTCTGCTATAGTACTCGACCTTCGGCAGCAGTTGGAAGTACCAAAAGAAAAAGCCGCCCACCACGTTCAGTGTCCGACAAAAGCCAGAACCGCGAACGCAGTGAGCGACCTAAACTACCAGTCGATCTTTGTCTTTTGTAGAAGCCTAGAACTTAATCCGGGTCTTCACCATATCCAGCTTCTTCACATCCACGCCCTGCACCTTGGCCAGATCCGCATACACTTTGAAGTTGCCGGAATCCTTGCGCGCCTTCACGATCGCGTCGCCTTCCTCCGCCGTAAGATTCAGACTTTCCGACAAGGTCTTCGC
The DNA here is from genome assembly GCA_040007495.1 of Acidobacteriota bacterium. GTDB lineage: Bacteria > Acidobacteriota > Terriglobia > Bryobacterales > Bryobacteraceae > Palsa-187. Next base: position 8,299 of record JBDTUY010000030.1, read on the forward strand.
ATCCACCGTATTAACGTTCACAGGGGTCCCGAAGTAAACCGCCAGATACTTGAGCACCGCCGCGAAATCGGAATCGCTGCCCGACGCACCGCGATTCTTCATCGCTTCCACGGTTTCTTCCCAACGGTCCTTCGTGCCCTCTGAACCGATCACGATATCGGCTCCGTGGCAAGCACCACAAACGTTTTCGTAGATCTCTTTACCCTCGCCATTGGGCAGGCTCTGCGCCGATGCGGGCACGGTCAGAGCAAGTGCAAACGTCAGGCTGAGCGCGGCAGGCGACAGCTTCAGAAACTGGTTCATCATACGATTCATTTTAGCCTTTTCCTCCAAATTCCCGCAAATGCCTCCCAAAACAACACGGCCTTCGATAAGTAAGATGTGCGTCACTTGCCGCTGGTTGCGCCGATCTTGACCGCCAGATCGTCACCCTGAAACCGCGACGCGTCGTGGCGGACCGGAGCACCGCACTCCTGCATGATCCTTCGATAGAAAGCGATGTACTGAGCCACGCTGGCCTCAGCCGAAAAATGCTGCTCCGCCCGCGCTTTTGCCGCCGTCCCCATCCGTGCACACAACTCCGGATCGCCAGCCAGCTTGCGAACCGCCTTCGACATCGCCTTCACATCGCCCAGCCGCTTTAGGAACCCGGTTTCGCCTTCCACCACGATCTCGCTCACACCGCCCACCCTGGTCGCCACCACCGGTTTGCCGAAACTCATCGTCTCCAGCACGCCCATACCGAAGCTTTCGCGTTCACTTGCGTAAATCCCAGCATCCGATGCCGCGATGTAATTCTCGATATCGACTACGTTGCTCTTCACCACCACGCGATCCTCAATCCCGAACTCCGTCAGCATCGGACGGAAGGGATCGAACGGACCACCGGCCAGCACCAGCAGCTTAATGCGAGGATCGTCCTTCACCTCGCCAATCACCCGCAGAATATCCTCCGCACGTTTCACTGGCCGCAGATTCGACAAGTGAATCAGGACAAAGTCGTCCGCCTTGAGGCCCAGCTTCTTGCGAACCTCAGCCCGTGTCTTCTTCGGGGTCCGAACCCTATAGAAGTTGTAGATCGTCTCGATCGGCTTGCGCGTCTTCAGGACCTGAACGGTCTCTTCCTTCAGACTATGCGAAACAGCCGTAACCCCCGACGAGCTCTCAATCGAATACTTGATGATCGGACCAAGATTGGGATCGCGCGCCAGCAGCGTAATATCCGTTCCATGCAGCGTCGTGATCACGCAAGGCGTGTGCAGCGCCCGATCCTTGGCAATCTGCGTCGCCAGCAGCGCCGCCGTAGCATGCGGAACCGCATAGTGGACGTGCAGCACGTCGAGCTTATATTTATTCGCCACCTCAACCATCTTTACCGCCAGCGGCAGCGTGTAGTCGGGGTACTTGAAGAGCCGATACTCGTTCAACTCCACCTTATGGAAGAAGATGTTGGGATGTTTCGTGTCCAGCCGGAACGGGGGCTCGTAACTAATGAAGTGGACCTTGTGCCCCAGGCGCGCAATCTCGCTACCCAGTTGCGACGCCAGAATGCCGCTACCGCCAACTGATGGATAGCAAGTAATCCCGATCGACAGCGGCTTCTCCCGCGCCAGCTTCGGCTTGTTTGGCACCAGACTCGGCGCTCTTTGGGTGACGGACTTGGTCATGGGGACAGGTTAGAAATGGCGGGCCGACAGCGGCAACTCCGCCAGCGAATTCACTCGAACCGGATCGTTCAGCCACAACCCGACCGCATACTCCACTCCAATAGCCGCCCCCCAGGCACGCGCCCGGGCAGTCACCAATTCCGGATAGGCTCTGGTCTTCATTTGGCTGCCGTGGCACTGCATCGCCGCCTGCCATTCCGCGTACGCCGAACTTACGTCCAGCACCAACTGCGGCGGCTCGATGAATACCTGCGTGATCGCATAGTAGTACAGACTGGATATCTGATGCGCGGGTAACGCCGCGAGATCCAAATGTTTTCCAGAACCCGGTTTCAGCCCCCCATACCGTGCCAAACGGCAGGCATCCCGAACAATCCGGCCCAGCGACGAATGGTCGGGATGTTGATTCTCCCCCAAATGCGGAGCCAGTACCGCGTCCGGCCGAAACTTACGAATCTCCGCGGCCAGCAAAAACCCATGCTCCGGAGTAGCCGCAAAATGGCAGTCCCCTCCCAGGTCCAGGAAGTCGACATCCGCCCCCTGTTCACCACAAATGATCTTAGCCGCCGCCCGAGCCTCTTCCGCCCGCCCCTCCGGCGTCCCCGCACTAGCCGCCTCCCCCTTAGAAGCAACCAGAATGCGAACCTGGTGCCCCCGGCGCGATTCCTGGATCAGCACCGGTGCGCAGCCAAACTCCACATCATCGGGATGGGCGCCAACCGCAAGGATTCTCATGCAGCGAGTTAACTAGTCTCCTGTTCCCGGAATTTCCGCATGTGTATATGGAAGGCGGGTTCCTTTACCCGCGCCGGGAACCGTTCCCTGCTTTTGATTCATAACGCTTGGCCGGTTGTGAACTCATGAACCGGTTGCGGCATTTGGGTTCCGCCTTCCAGATTTATACGGCCAACCATGGAAAAGGAATCGAAAGAATGCGCTGAAAACCGCTGACCGACACTTTTCGCGACCATATGCCAGTCGCCACCAGAACGCCGATTCGCGGAAAGGGCTGTCGGAAAACAGGTGACTGAAACCGTTTTCGCGGCTCAGAACACCAGGAACCAAGCCAACTCAATCGCGAAGATGGCTCTCTGTCACCTGATTTCGGAACAGCACTTTTCGCGGCTCCCTACTCTTCACTAATCGTGATGCTCTCCAGCTTATCGCCCTGCTTCACCATATCCACAACGTTCTGTCCCGTCCGGACCTGGCCAAACACAGTGTGCTTGCCGTCCAAGTGAGGAGTCGCAACGTGAGTAATGAAGAACTGGCTACCGTTCGTGTTCGGCCCGGCATTGGCCATCGAAAGCGACCCGACCTTATGCTTGTTCGGATTGCCTTTGGTCTCATCTTCAAACTTGTAGCCAGGACCACCCCGGCCGCTACCTTCCGGGCATCCGCCCTGGATCATGAAATCACCGATCACACGATGAAAATTCAAATTGTCATAGAAGTTGTCTTTGGCAAGGAAGACGAAGTTGTTGACCGTCTTCGGAGCATCCTTGGCAAACAAATCCACGACAATCTCACCACGGGTAGTTTTGAACGTGGCCGTGTACTTCTTACTAGGATCAATCGCCATCGCGGGCGGGGTTGAGTATTGTTTCGGCATGCGCCTTTCAGTGTAGCAGTGCAATGAAAACCCCGAAATCATGTCACACGATGACACCTCCAAGAATTCCAACCCGGACGTGGCGCGCGCACTTTTGCGAGCCATGTTGGCAATAATGCCAACACGTCTTTGAAAGACCGCCAGTTCGCGAGCCACCGGGGCAAGAGACGTGGCGCACGCGCTCGGCGTGCCGCGTCGAGACCTTTCTCGACGCCTGCCCACGGCCAGGACGCGACTCATAGCAATGCCCAAATGCTCAGTCCCGACCGATCTGGCAGGCGCGACTCCTGGACCAGCCACCTTGCCGGCAAACGTGAACCGTTCAGGAAGAAGAGTCTTCCCGAGTCCCATCCCTAGGGCGGAAAACTGGGGACTGGCGTCGAATCTCCGTTCGCTCTACCGCCCGGACAACCTAAAGTATCGTCGCGGCGAAATTTCGTTGGCCGTCCCGGTTTCCAGCCGACTGTTCTCCAGCGCACGCGGTTTCCCAACCCACGGTGGTTCCGCTCGAATCCGGAGGGCGAAAAAATTCTGAGTCCCAGCCGCCGCCCGAACATCCAAACACACATCTGGTTCGTAGGTAATTTAAAGGCCGCGAATCACGGCGGGAATAACCATCTACGTAAGCCGGATATGCAGTAAACGGACTTGGCAAGAGACGTGCTCTATAAAAAGCACTGGACAAGACACTCGGATGTTTTTACTGAGTGCAGTAATCGAAGACGACCGAAAGAGACGCACAGACTAACGAGGAGCAGAATATGTTGATCGGAGCGGTAGTGGCGGGATTATTGATCGTTTCTTTGTTCCTGGAGATGGTCTCCTCCTCCCCCAAGCCAGCCAAAGTAGTAGAACGCCGCACGCCGTTGGCAAAGTAACGTCCAGCAGTTTGACACCTGCGTTCGTGAAATAATGCCACACCAGCGTGTCGGTCGAGCCGGTTCGGCTCGAATCTACTCCTTCTAGTTCTAAAGCCCCGTGCGTGAGCGCGGGGACAATTGTCCTCCCTTACCTTGATCGCTCGAACACACCCGAGCTATAGACAACCTTACCGCCGACCATCGTCAACACCGACTCAATCGTGCCCACCTGGTCCACCGGAAGGGTCATATAATCCTTCGACAGCACAGCCAGGTCCGCCAACTTGCCGACCTCCAGCGACCCGCGCGACGCGTCGTCAAATGAGAACCAAGCGCTGCCGATCGTGTACAGACGCAGTGCATCTTCACGCGAAGCTCTTTCGGCACCTTGCCGAACCGCCGCTCCGCTGACCGTTTTCCCATCCAGAAACCACTGCAGCGCGGTAAAGGGATTGTAGGACATCACCCGATGCGCATCAGTTCCCGCGCCCACCGCGATCCCCAAGCGCTTGGCCGTATTCACCGGCGGCATGCCCCCGACGCCCGAAAAGTACGACCCATCCTGTACTGTCCAACCGACACCCAGCGCTTTCATCCGACGCATATCGACCTCGGTCGCATCGCCCAAATGCGCGATCGACCATCGCAGCTTCGCAATCGGGAATTCGCGATTCACTTGCTCAAAGATGTCGAGCAGTTGCCCGACCGAAGAATCGTTCGGCCAGTGGATCGTCAGCGCCATCCCCCGCCCCGCCGCCCAGCGCGCGATCTGCTGGAACTTCTCCTTCACCGTCGCGTTTGGATGATCGTTATTGTTGATCGCCCAAGTGATCCGCTCGCCGATCCCATTGAAGTGCAGCATCGCATCGCCGAAACCCATCGGCAGCATCTGCGTCAGGTCCTGCAGTTCTTCAAATTCCTTACCCGCCGTCTGCCCGTTCAACGCATAAGCAACCCGAACCGATAGTTGACGATCACGCCAAACACTCTGAATCGCTTGATAATCGGCCGGAAACAGGTTGTTGCCGCCGGGGTCGACCACTCCCGTCAATCCAAGCCGGTTCAACTCTTTGAAGAATAACTTCGTCCCCTCGATCTGTTGCGCCGGCGTAGGCTTCGGCAGCTTGTCGAACAAGGCAATAATCGCGCTCTGCGGACCCGTCACCGCTCCGGTCAGCTTGCCTTGCTTATCCAATTCGTACTTGCCGCCCGAAGCCAGATCGCTTTCCGCGCGAATGTTCAGCGTCCGATATCCAGCCGCATTCAGAATCGCCCACGCATATCCGAGTTGCACATAAACCGGATTGTTCGGTGCAGCAGCTTCCAGTTCCGCTTGCGTCGGAGCGCGCAGTTCCTTGAATTGATCCGCAGTCCACCCTCCAGCGATGATCAGCCAAGCCCCCGCCGGTTTCTCTCTCGCAGCCGCAGTCAACCGACCCAACGCCTCAGGCAGAGACCGGGCACCGATCCAATTGACCTCAGTCGAAAAACTCAGTGCCGCACGAATCGCGTGCATGTGCGAATCGATCAGTCCCGGAATCACAGTGCGGCCACCAAGATCGATGACGCGTGTAGCGGCGGCAGCCAGCGCCCGCATCTGAGCGGTCGTGCCCAACGCTATGATCTTTCCCTCACGAATCGCCAAAGCCTGATGCGTCGAAAACTGAGCATCCACAGTCAGGATTTTGCCATTGACCAGAACCGTGTCGGGAGCTTGCGCCCATATGGCACTCGCGAACAGCGCGATTGCAAAGATGTGTTTCACAGAATTAAGGAAGCACCTGGATCGTGGTGTGATGACGATCCGCGAAATGCCCGACTAAATAACCCAATCCAACACCGGCGATCGCCCCAACCGTCACGCCCTGAGCCGCGCCATCGGAAATGATGAACCCATCCGGATTGATGCGATTCCCTATCGCACCGCCCACAATGGATAGACCAACAAATCCCACCAGTGGACCAATCACTCGCCATTTCCAACCCGGACGCGACACCCGCACGGTCGACACCAACTCACGAGGAACGTCCGCAGTTCCGGAAAATCTCGCGGGCGCAGAGGTTTTGTTCACATCCATCACGAGGGAAGCCGCCTTGACAGACACGCCCTTCCCTTCTAGTGTCACGCCGTCGGTAAGGGTCATGGAAATCTTTCGTCCCACCACCTGTCCAGCCAATTCGGACCATCCAAGCTGTAGTTGGCGGTCGGATGCCTTCGCCTCCACGGCGGCGAACAAGAGTCCGGCGCACACAGCGACCGGCATTCCCTTTCTTCGAAAATGCATCCAAATCGCGGCAAAAGGCATTGGCAGATCCCTCTTCATTCCCTGCAAGAACTACTCAGGCATTCTACAGCACTGCCGCTATTCCGAGTTAGACTGGACGAAAACGGCCGTCTGGTTCCAGACTGTATTTGCGTCCGCGCCACACGATCGTGTTGCCGAAGAATCCGGCGAGCCAGAAGCAGAATCCCGCGACATCTTCAAGCGGAAGCAGAAACCAGTTCAGGCGGACATGCAAAACTCCCCAACTGACCACACGCGCTGCGACTCCCCGGACCAGCAACGCCACAAGCAGGACCGGCCACACAGTAGGATTCCAAACAGTCGCGATCAACGCAAGCGGAAATGGCATCGTAAAAATCTGCCCGACATAGCCCGCCGGGCGCGACCGCCGGGTGCTGCGGCACCAACGCAGACGATGGGCACCAATCTCCCGAAAACTATTCGATTTCGGTGACGCCCCGCCGATGTGGTGCTCTACCACGTAGGATGACAGGATCACTCCCTGCCCGGCCTCCGCTGCAAACTTGCCCAGCACGAAGTCCTCCGCCAAATAATCCTTCACCCGATTCATTCCGCCAAGCGCTTCCAGGGAGCGTTTCCGGGCGACAATCGTTGGACCCACGGCGAACTCCATGCCCTCCAGCATACGAGCCGTCAAAACTCCCGCCCAGAAATCCGTATTCATCCCTGTCGCCTCAAGCTTGGACCAAAAGCTCGGGCCTGCAACGGCGCGATACGGACAGGTGGCTACGCCGACCTGCGGGTCGCGAAATTCAGCCGCAACTTGGCTCAGCATTTCCGGAGTAACGCGAATGTCGCTATCGCTCATCACCACCAGATCGTTGGCAGCAGCCTCAAGCATCCGGTCCAGACTGAACACTTTGGCGTTTGGATACGGCGGTTCGCCAACGATGATGAGCCTTGAAGCAACTTGTGGATACGCAGCCTGCAGCTTCTGAACCACTGCAACGGCCGGGTCGTCCTGATTCCTCACCGCAAATAGAATCTCGAACGCAGGGTACTGTTGCTCAAAGAAGGTCCGGAGATTCGATTCCAATCCCAGGTCGAGCCCAGCCAGAGGCTTTAGGATACTGATCGCTTCGGAGCCGTCCACAACAGTCGGTCGAACAGCGAGATAACGAAAGGAGGCAACAATCGCAAGAATCGAATAGACCAGGGAGCCCGCGACCAGCGTAAGCAGTGCAAGCGTCAAGAAACCACCAGCCAGAAACCAAGCGACCAACAAGGACACAGCCTTGAGTTTAGCTGAGGCCGCACATCCGCACGGCCCGCAAAACAACTTTTGATCCAACTTGGCGGACACCACGCGAGCGTTGTATACTGAAGTTCTGCCCGCCCTTGTTCCTCGGTAGCTCAATGGTAGAGCACTCGGCTGTTAACCGAGTTGTTGCAGGTTCGAGTCCTGCCCGGGGAGCCAATCCTATTCGCCCTTTCAAGTCTTTGGCTTACAGCCTACCCCGATCGCGCACTCGAACTATCCACGACAAATCAACGACTTGTAAGGTGTGAGTCCGAAGCACGCGCGGATGGCGGTCTGATTCCTTTGTCGCCCGTGGAACTTCCCGCGACGCCAGATTATGATCTCGGCAAGATCTGGGAAGGAGTAACGAAGTCGGCCTCTACAATACCAAGACCGGTTTTGCGCCTCAAGCGCGCTGGGTGCTAAAGGGTTTTCAGGAATGCGATCAGATCAGCCTTATCGGTGGCGTTCAGTTTTAAACCGAAGGGGTGGCCTAAGATCGGACCGGGGCCCCGGTGGAACCCGTGGGGTACGTAGTCCTGATTGTGGCGCGCAGGATCGAGCCATTCTTCGAGTGAGGTTGCTTGACCGCCATGGCCGAAAGCGCTGCGGAACCAAACGCCTCGCAGAGAAGGCACCTTGTAAAAGCCGGTCCCCCGGCGTGTCTTCAGCGCGAGCGTAGGATCGGTACCGACGGAGATCTTCATCACGTCCGGAGATTTAGCCAAGTCGTCGGGCACCTGGAAACCCACAGCCGGTGTCAATTTGTTGTTTGTATAGAAGGGCGGTGTGTGGCAACCGATGCAGCCTTCCCTTTGGAAGATCGTTCTACCGTGGCGAGCCGCCGCATTCATGGGATTCGGATTGGGCGGGGGCTTTAGCGAGTAGAGGTAGACCCCCAGGGCATAGAGCTGCTCATCACTGAAGCGGGTGCCTTCCTCTTGGCTGAAGCCAGTAGTGCCAGGCTGGAAATCGCCATAATGCGCCGCCGTATCCAGTCCTTCGTTGAGGATGGCGTAGCGCATCAGATCACCCATATTGCGGTGACGGACGAGGCCTGTGGCGTCGAGGTAACGAATATCGGCAATCCCGATAAGAGAAGGAATTCGCGGCGGAGACATAGCGCTTGTGCCCTGCCGCATGATGACCTCTGGGAACTCTCCGGTCACCGGAGCCATGGCACGTATGGCTTTGTCAAAAGCTTCCCGCAGTTCGATCCACGGAGCGCCGTTACGGGCCCAATGTGTATCTAAAAGGGCCTTTGCACTTTCCTCGGACGCATCCGTTGCTGGTGGTTGAAGGAATCCGTTTGGAAAGTTCGCCTGAGCCCCCAACACAAGCGACCCATCCGGCATGAGACGCGTGTGGCAACCCGCGCAGGAGTTGTTTCCCGTCTCCAGAACGCCTTTTTTGCGGATGTAATACCTTCGACGGGGAATGCTGCCTCGAATTGTGCCGTCGCTTGAGACCCACCCTGTCGCGGAGGCCGGAAGTGTCAAGCCGCCTGGCCTGAGATTGGCGACGGGGAAGAACGTGTTCTCGGATTCAAACACGATTTTGCCGGCGCGAATCCAGTCCTCCTTGGTGTGGAGTTTCGATGGATCGAACGCGACCTCGGGCTCCTTCTGCGTCAGCGACTCGAGATAGCCGGGCGGTTCTTTGCCCGTAACATAGGCTGGATAGGAGCGATAGATGACACGCGGCTTGAGCTTGTAGTACTCCGCTTCCGACATGTGCCGCGGCGAGCGATCCCGCTGGGCAAGCGGCATTTCGAGGGTTTCTACGTCTTTGTCATTCCACACACGAGAAATGTCGGGACGGAATTGAGCCAGAACCCCTACAGCCAACGCGCCTAGAATCAGGATTCGGGAAAAACGCATACCGGGGAATTATATAGTGGGGGGCAATGTGCAGCAACATCAATCCTCCACAAAGGGTAAAGACATCGAGGAAGGCGCAAATAGAGCGTAGGCGCTTGCGTCAGCCGCTTCATTCCAGTGCAGGCTTCGATAGACGACAAAATCTGTATATGAAGCAACACAGTCTACATATTCCCGAGCGAACACACTGTCCAGAAGTCGGCTTCTGGACGTTCTTGGTTAAGAGTTCCTGAGACCTGTTCGTCGGGTACCCAGACTGGACGCAGACTTCCACTACACGCGTAAGCCAAACGGTAGAAAGGAGTTGCTTCGGTTCGAGCGATGCCGGATTTAGGCCGTAAGAGTTCTAAATACGTCCAGTGTGGGGAGCCAATCTTTTCAATCCCCTACAAGTTTCAAAATTCTCGAAGCACTAGTTGGCAAGCTCCACTGTGGGGATTTTTTGTGGGGAGATCGTCCGAATTACCCGCGAGGTTGGTTGGGATCGAAGGGACCGATGGTTCTTCCGCCGACTCTGCGTGCGTCTTCTTTGCCAGAATCCCTTCGAGCGCATCCCGCTTGGCTTCCATGCGGATAGCCATACAGGATAGCGTGAAACGGACGCGGATAGGCGTTTCAAGACGCGTTTCGGCGATGC
>JBDTUY010000031.1:0-18450 GCA_040007495.1 Acidobacteriota bacterium
ACGCGGCTACGGAACATCCGCACGGTGCCCATGGCCTGAACGGTATCACTCTGACGGGCGTTTTTAGGGCGCTCTTTGATTTCGCGGACGAGGAATTGGAGACCAGCGCAGCTGAGGAGCCCGATTACCCAGGAGGTTCAGACGCACCTCCAGTACCCCATCTGCCGGGACTCCCCCCCATGCATCCGCATTCGCCCGAGCGCTCTCTCCCTTCGGAGCGCGCGCGAAATATGCTGCGGAAATCTATGGACGAGTTCGTCCGGAAACTGGCCGAGAAGGAATTCGCTGCACAGTGCACTGTCACCCAACTTGTGCAGGCAGTCGCATACCCGCTGGCTGTTATCGCGAATGGCACAAAGGGCGGCTGGATCGATGCCACGATTGGACAGGACTGGACCACTAAGTTGTTCGATATCTCGTTCTGCGCTCCATACTCCGTTGGTACTGGCGTCCTTGATGCTGTCCGAGAGCGGTATCACGCGAGCGGCGAAGTACAAGCTTTTGAGGCGATCGTTGGCGATGGCACGCTATGGGCAGCAATGCTCGCGAGTGTTTCTAAGACGTCATGGAATGGAGCAAACAGCGGAATCAAGAAGGCCTTTGCGCTTCGGAAGGTGTTGCTGTCGCAAGAACTTCTGGCATCGGCCGAGGCAGGACGGATGGGCAGCCTGTTGACCAATATCGAGCGACAGACCGGCCTTTCTTCAGTTCTGAGTCTAGCCACTGAAGCCACCGAAATCTTGACTGAGCTGGATCGGCATCTAGTTTCGAAATGGGATGTGCTGATGGAGCAGCAAGGGTCGCGAAAGCCGACGCAACTATCTGGAGACGCCCTCTTTCACTTTAAGGGCGGGTGGGGGTTCGTGCTGGAGCAGATCGGAGCAAGCGATGAGACGAAGATTCGTGTGTACCGACAGAACCGAGCTGGTGAGACGAAGGTCCTGTCTGGCTTCTATTTGAACGTCACGCGCGCGGCGGACGCGGATGCGAAGCTTTCAAGTTGGCTAAAGAAACTTGCCCGTTTTGCAGATCCATGTCCGGCAAATTAAACTTCAGAAGATCAGATCCTCCTTGCCCGGGCCAAGTAGCCGGTTACAGGAGTTGAGTCCTGGATCAAGAGCGGACCGGCTTCGGAGCTGCCTCACCATCCCAGGACGGCCTAATTTATCAACGGGACACAGTGGAAGCATTTCGGCGTGCTGCAACTGCCGTGATTTTTGGAGTCCAGCAGGCGTCCAAATTAGAAATCTTGCCCCTCTGGCGTCCATTTGGCGTCCAAATCGGGCAAGCACAAGTCTTTTGTTTTCATTGAGCATGGTCTGTAAGTGATTGATATTTGTAGCTTGGGGTGCAAGAGGTCCCGGGTTCGAATCCCGGCGGCCCGACCAAAGTCTTCAAAGGCTTACAGCAATTCAACCCCACCTAACCAGCGTTTTGGGGTCCAATAGGAGTCCAAAACTCGGTCTCCTTTAAATCGCCTGTCCTCCGATAATCGGACGAAGCCAAGGACAGCGGATCTGGAAGCAGAAGTACGGGTCTTGGGTGCCCTCCTTCTGGAACCCCGCCTTCTACTTAAACTCCGCCAACATACCATCCACCTCACCAATACGATCCTGCATATCACCCCAGCCGTAGTTGGTGACCATGTACTCCCTCAGTTGCGCCTTGGTCTTGCCCGACTGCACCTGCTGCCGCGCCTTATCCGCCATCGTCTTCATCCGATCTCGAAATGCGGCCAGATCCGCCTTCTTGGACAGTGGACCATGTCCCGGAATGACCGTATCAAAATCGTTGGCCAGCACCTGGTCCAGAGTCCTCGGCCAATCACCCATGCTTCCGCTGGCTGAATAGTCGATCAACGGATCGCTGGCCACGAACAAATCGCCCGTATGGATGGCACGCCTCGCCGGGAAAAACACCACCACGTCGCCGTTGGTGTGCCCGCGCCCGTAATGCCGCACCATCACTTCTTTGCCGCCCAGTACTACCTGTAACTGATCGGCGAACGCCACACGCGGCGTGCCCGGCATCTTACCGTCCACCATGTTCTTGCGCGCATTCTTGTGTAAAAGCACCTCAATGCCGCTGGCCAACATCTTTGCATTCGAACCCGAATGGTCGCCGTGATGGTGCGTGTTAATCACGTACTTCACCGGCTGATTGGTTAGCTTCCTGACGCTGGCCAGAATCTGGTCGTAGTCCTGCTCGAACTTGTCGTCGACTAGAATGACACCCTCATCGGTGATGTAGATACCGACGTTGCCCCCGCTGCCTTCCAGATCGTAAAGGTCGTCGGCGACCTTGATCAGAGTCAGCGCCGCCGGAGCCTTGCTTGTACCTTGTCCGCCTGCGGGAGCTTGAGTGTAGGCCGCCAATGCACCCAGCAGCGCCAGACCAATCCCAGTAGCCCGGATCAGAATCGTTCTACGCATCGTCTTTTCCCGCATGGTTTACGATTCTAGCGCCAAATTCGTCCAAGTGTTTCTCAACCCCATTGCAATCCCGGGTGTGATCGGGTTTCATAGAGCGATGGCGATCTTACGTAAGAAACTCTGGTTGACGCTGGCTGTGCTGTTCGTCATGGTCGGTGCCCTGATGAGTCAACAGAAACCTGACGGTCCGCGGCTCTATCGTGTCTGGAGCGACGCGAGTGGGGATACACACCTGGAGGAGATTAATATCTCGACCAAAGGCCGGGACAAGATTCCGGGCATCGTCATGAACTTCTCAGGGGTTGTGACCGGACCGGGCGGGCCGCGCGGCGGGGAGCAACTTCACAACACCGGTGTCCGGCAATTCGCGATCACTGTCTTCGGTCAGATCGACGTGGAAGCCAGCGACGGCACCAAAGCGCATTTGCGGACCGGCGACATGAGCATCATCGAAGATGTTAAGGGCAAGGGGCACAGAACCTTTGAGACGGGATCGCAGAGTGTATTCCTCCAGGTGCCGGAAGATTTCGACGTAAAGAAATGGGCCGCTGGGCACTAGACACTATTTTCGAATATCCTGGAGGGCTCATTGTTCCTTATGCAAACTCTTCGCAATCGTTCGATCATGTTTTGTGCGGTGGCCTCAATGCTGCTCCCCGGGCTTGGCCACGCACAACCTGTGGCCCAGGCTCCGCATCCAGTGACCGATCGCGAATTACTGGACCCCGACCCTGCGGACTGGTTGATGTTTCGCCGGACACTGAACAGTTGGGGTTATAGCCCGCTGAAGCAGATGGACAAGAGCAATGTTGGCCGCCTCCAGCTCATGTGGACGCGCGGTATGGGTCCCGGGGTGCAGGAGGCCACGCCGCTGGTGCGCGACGGCGTCATGTATCTGCCGAATCCGAGCGACTACATTCAAGCCTTGGATGCGGCGACCGGCGATCTCCGGTGGGAATACAAACGGAAGCTGCCGGATGACCTGAGCAAATTCCTGCCCGTGCCGAGCATCAATCGCAATCTGGCCATCCATGGAAACCAGATCATCGATACCAGCGCCGACGATTTCCTGTTCGCGCTAGACACCGCCACCGGGAAACTGCTGTGGGAGAACCGGATTGTCGACTACCGCGAAACGCCGGCGCAAGAGACCTCGGGTCCGATCATCGCCAATGGCAAGGTTTTTTCGACGCGAGGCTGCGAGTTCAAGTTCAGCCCGGATGGCTGCGTCATCACGGCGCACGACGCCAAGACGGGTAAGGAACTGTGGCGGCGCAGAACCATTCCAAAGCCAGGGGAACCGGGCGACGAGACCTGGGGTGGAATCCCCGACGACAAGCGTCGGCACGTCGGTGCCTGGATGGTGCCGAGCTACGACAACGAGCTAAATCTGCTGTACGTCGGCACCTCCGTAACCTCACCGGCGCCCAAGTTTCTGCTGGCGGGCAACGACAAGCAGTATCTTTATCACAACTCGACCCTGGCCATCGATGGCGATACGGGCCGTATCGTTTGGTACTACCAACACGTCGTCGATCACTGGGATTTCGATCATCCGTTTGAACGCCTGTTGGTGGACACGGCGGTTGCTCCGGACGCAAGCGAAGTGTCATGGATCAATCCGCGCCTGAAGCCAGGGGAGCGCCGCAAGGTACTGACGGGAATTCCCGGCAAGACCGGCATCATATATACCTTGGACCGCCAGACTGGCGAATTTCTCTGGGCCCGTCCGACGGTTCGGCAAAACGTGGTGGCCAATATTGATGGAGCAACTGGCAAGGTCACGGTGAATCCCGAAACCACCTTCAGCGCAGCAGGCGAAACGCACTTTATATGTCCCACCGCAAGTGGTGGCAAGGACTTCCAGGCCGGTGCGTATAGCCCGGTTACCAACGCCATGTACTATGGCTTGCAAAACACGTGTGCCGAACAAACTGCGCTTGCGAACGGCTCCATGTACTCCTTCAACGCCCGCGCGCAGATTGCTCCGGGAACACAGAACATCGGCACGCTATTCGCGATTTCCGCGGAAACGGGTAAAACACTGTGGCGCTACGATCAGCGCGCAGGCATGATGTCGGTGGTTGCGACAGGGGGAGGTTTACTCTTCGCCGGCGATACCAACGGGCGCTTCCGGGCTTTCGATCAGGACTCGGGCAAGATTTTGTGGGAGACGAATCTAGGAGCCCCGGTGACCGGCTATCCCATTACCTACTCGGTGCGGGGCCGGCAATACGTCGCCGTCAGCGTTGGAAACGCCCTTGCAAGTTCCAGCTTGAATCGCTTGGCGGAGGAACTGACTCCGGGCAGCGCCAGCAATGTATTCGTGTTCGCGCTTCCGTAACGGTGGCCTGTATCCGATCACCATTAGCCCCAACCGCAGGAAGGAAACGGAGAAGAATCCTTGTCATACTCATTGCGCCTTGTTCTACTGGCGAACATCGCCACTATCGCCACCGCCCAGCCCGCGAAAGCCCCGACCGATATCGACCCGGTGTCGATGTCGCGGTTTCCGATCCTCGAGCGCGCGGACATGAAGACCGACTCCGATCGTGCCGCATACGACTCCATCGTGGGCACCGCGCCGCGGCAGGTTCCCTTGCGCGGACCCGGAGGGGTGTCGCTGTATAGTCCCGGCTCGGCCGAGCCGATTGACAGGCTCAATCGATACCTGCGTAACGAGAGCGCCATCGGCCGGCGTCTGTTCGAATTGTGCGCGATCATCGGTGCCTGGGAGATTGAGCAGCAGTACGAGTGGACCGGACATGAGGCCGCAGCGTTGCAGTTCGGCGTGAGCCAGAAGGCCGTGGATACGGTGAAGTTCAACCGGCCGATAGAGGGACTGCCCGAAGACGAAACGGTAGTGATTCAGATGAGTCGGCAGATCCTGCGCCAACACAAGCTGGATTCTGAATTGTATGCGCACGCCGTCCGCCTGTTCGGGCGGCAGGGGACCCTGGAATTGTCGGTTACCATGGGTGACTACCTGCTCGCGGGGATCATGTTGATCACTACCGACCATCAACTGCCGCCGGATCGCCCTCCGCTGTTGCCGGGGCGCTAAGGACGGTATGGCGCGCTCCCACCTGGTCAACCGGCGGGCAAAACGAGGGATGTCGCGCGGGATTGTGTTCCGCAACGCGGCTGGTTACAGTGGCTTAAATCATTGGTCTTAAATTGAGAGGTGCACGATCATGAAGAGGTCTGCTATTGCGGTGGTGGGATTGCTTGGAGCTGCGTGGGTGGGCTTGCGGGCGCAGGCACCGGTCCCAGCCCCAGCCAAGCCGGTTACGGGCACTCCTGTGGAATTCTCGGCCGCCCAGTCGGCCCCGGGTAAAACCTCGTATGACCAGAACTGCCTCTCCTGCCACGGACGGACGCTGGATAACGGCGAGTTCGGACCGCCTTTGCGCGGAGCGACGTTTAACAAGAACTGGGCAGGTGGCACGGTCGCGGATCTGGTGGACTACATGTCGATGAAGATGCCGCCGGCGGCTCCGGGCTCGCTGGGAGCCGCGACCTACGCGCAGATCGCGACCTATATTCTGCAATCGAACGGAATCGCACCAGGTCTGAGGGACATGCCGACGGCTCCGGCGGCCCTTGCGAACCTGCGCATCCCAGGTGCAGCGGAGCGCCGTGGTGCCCCGGGCGGAGGCCTAACTCCGGGTATCGCACTGCCGAACGCGCCACTACGCAGTACGCTGCTGGATCGTATGTCGCCCGTGACCGACGCGATGCTGGCGAATCCAGCCGCTGGGGATTGGTTGACCTGGCGTCGGACGCTCGATAGCCAAGGCTATAGTCCGTTGAAGCAGATTAATGTGACCAACGTCAAGAATTTGCGCGTCGCATGGAGCTGGTCGCTGCCTCCGGGCCCCAACACGGCCGCTCCGCTGATTCACGATGGCGTGATGTTCGTCCAGGGCTATACCGATCAAGTGGAAGCCCTGGATGCCGTCACCGGCGATCTGCTGTGGCACTGGCAGCGCGCGCTGCCGCAGGGGTCGAATCCGGCGGTCAAGAAAGGCATCGCGATTTTTGGAGATTCGATCATCGCTGCCACTTCCGATGTCCACCTGATTGCGCTCGATGCACGCACAGGTAAGCTGAAGTGGGACACGGCGCTGGGGCCGCAAAACTGGCAGCTGACCGGGGGGCCGTTGGTCGCGAAGGGCAAGGTGATTATCGGCACCGGCGGGCAGCAGGCGGGCGGCAACTTCATCGTCGCTTTGAATGCCGCAACCGGCACCGAGGCGTGGCGCTTTCGTACCATCCCGCTGCCGAATGAGCCCGGCGGCTCTACCTGGAACGGACTCCCCACCGAGAAACGCACCGGCGGTTCATCGTGGGTGCCGGGCAGCTACGATCCGCAGCTCAACCTCGTCTATTTTGGCGTGGCACCCACCTACGATACAGGTCCGCTGCGTTTGAAGTCGAAGCAGCCTGGCATGAGCAACGAAGCGTTGTACACGGACGCAACCATCGCACTGAACCCGGACACCGGAAAGCTGGCGTGGCATTACCAGCACATGCCCAACGATCAGTGGGACTACGATTGGGTGTTCGAGCGCACGTTGTTAAAGCTGCAGGTGAACGGAGTACTGAAAACCGTAGCGGTGACGGCGGGCAAGATCGCGCTCTACGATGTGGTGGAGGCCGACACCGGCAAATACGCCTTCTCCTTCGACATGGGGTTGCAAAACGTGGTGACAGGAATCGATCCGGTCACGGGCGCGAAGACGATCAATCCGGCGGTGATTCCCGGCGACGGCGAGGCCAAGCTAGTGTGTCCGCACGCCGGTGGCGCACGCAGCTGGATTCCGTCGGCCTATAACCCGGAGACCAAGATTTTATATTCGCCGCTGGTGGAATCCTGCATGGACCTGATTCCCACGGGTCCGACTGAACGCGGCTTTTTGACGACGGGCGTGCGCGTAAGTATGCGTCCGCGCCTGGATAGCGACGGGCAGTACGGACGCATTCAGGCGACGAATCTAGAGACGCGCAAGACGGTGTTCATCCAGCGCGAACGGGCTCCGGAAACGTCGGGGATTCTGGCGACAGCGGGCGGGTTGATATTCACTGGGTCGATTGACCGGTGGTTCAGCGCACGCAATGATCAGACTGGCGAGGTGCTGTGGCGCGTGAGGGTGAACGACGTGCCGGGGTCGGCCCCGGTGACGTTCGCGGTGGGCGGCAAGCAATACATAGCCGTGACCGTTGGCAACGGAAGCGCCCAGGCGGCCACCTGGCCGGGGTTGGTGCCGGAGATCCAGAATCCGCCCAATCGCGGCGGGTCGGTGTGGGTGTTTGAATTGCCCTGATTCGGGCGCGCTTGCAGGCGATACGCCGCGCAGTTCGCTACGCGGTCTGTAAGGGATCGATATTTGTAACTGGGGGTGCAAGAGTTCCCGGGTTCAAAGCTCGGCGTTCCGACCAAAGTCCTCTAAGCGTTACTCGCGGCCTCCGTCGAAGGATCGTGTGCTGTCTCTAAATTGTCGGGCGCGCAGATCCCCCAGAATTCTTCAATAGAAACGAGGTTGGCTTTGGCGGCTCCCGCAGCTGAGACCACCGTCCAAAAGGTCATCACTAGGATCTTGAGGTCGAGCCACAGACTCCGGTGATCCACATACCAGATGTCGAGTTCAAGCCTGCGGTCCCATTCAATATCGTTGCGACCGTTGATCTGCGCCCAACCGGTGATTCCCGGCGGGACCGTGTGGCGACGGCGATGCCGCTTGGAATAGCGCGGGAGATAACGTATCTGCAAGGGGCGCGGCCCGACCAGGCTCATGTCGCCGGTTAGCACATTCCACAATTGCGGAAGCTCATCCAGACTGGTGCGGCGCAGGGACTTGCCGAATTCCGTCAGGCGCAGTTCCTCAGTCAGCAACTGCCCCTGGGCGTCGCGCTCATCTGTCATGCTGCGAAACTTCATGCAGTGGAACGTGGCCTCGCGATAGCCAGGCCGGGGCTGCCGGAAGATCACCGGACTGCCCAGTTTCAGACGCACTAAAATCGCCACTACAGCCATCACTGGTGCCAGCAGCAGTAGCGCGGCGGCCGAGATTAACACGTCCAATAGCCGCTTTGCGAAAGCGCAAAACAATGCGGACTCCTCCCCTAAGGTCTGGCGGCGGGCGTTCGCTGAAGATTCGGAAACGTGCGCGTGGCGGGAGATTGAAGAGCATAGCGCGACAAGGCCTCGGCTGCATACTGCGAGCCGACGACAAATCGCAGAAACGGTCCGAAAGAATAGGTGGCAGGCGCACCGACAAAATACAAGCCCGGCAGCGACGACTCGAATCCGCGGTTCAAGATCGGATAGCCATTGACGGCCCGCACTCCTTGCAGTAGTTCACGGGATAGAAAGTTATAGCGCGCAATATCAATCTTGTACCCGGTGCCCAGCAGCACATGATCCACTGTGCGCTCTGCTCCGTCATTCAATTGGAGGTGGACCTTGTCACCGCGCACCGTGGCGTTGACGGCATGCCGGCTGGGGGAAAACGTCACACCTTGAGTGCGAGCCTCCAGCCACCCGCTCGCAGCCGGACGAACTGCCGCGCTGTAGAGTCTATCCTGCTGTTCGCGCGGCAGTGCTGTGAACAGCGCCGGGCGTTCGACCAGCCAGCCGATACTGGAGGAGCCGATCCTGGCCGGAGCCCTCAGCGGGTTCATCTTCGTGTCCAACAGAAAGTCGATGACGGGGCGAAGTTTGGGCCAGCGCGGTTTGAGCCAGCGTAATTTTGGCTGGCGCATCAGAACCTCAACCTCCGCTCCCCCTTCGTGCAGTAGTGCAGCGGACTCGATGGCGCTCTGCCCGGCCCCGACGACAATCACTCGCTTGCCGTCGAATCGGTCGAGGTTCTGGTTGGCCCGATGACTGGCGTGCGAGACCAGATCCTCCGGCAGAGACCCGAAGAGCGCGGGGCTGTTGGGAAAAGAGCCGATCCCGGCTGCCACCACGACGTTCGGCGAATGGAACTGTTCGCCATCTTCGAGGGTGATCTGATAGCCCGCACCGTCCGGCTCCACCGTGGAGACATTACGTTGGTCCAGATCGGGGAGCGCCTGCTGTTGGAACCACTGCCCGTAGCGGACGAAATCACCCAGACTCACGCGCTTGCGGTCCAGTCTCGATCCGAGAGCCGCTTCATAGCGGTCCAGCGTCAGCGCCCGATTGGGGTCGCCGATGTTCGACCCGAGCCAAGGCGAGCGCAGGAACATCCCCTTGGGCATCTGGCTGTGCCAAAAATCCATCGGCTTGCCGAAGATGCACACCTCCGCACCAAGAGCACGCAAGTGGCTGGCGACAGCCAAGCCGTAGGGTCCCGCCCCGATTACGGCGAACCGGTTATCCAATCTGTTGTTGTTCATCTCAAAGCCCCAAGGTTAAAACTAACTTCCCGTATTGTTCGGTCACTGGCGTCCTGTCCGGTTTGGATGGTTTGGATGGTTTGGATAGACGTCCGCACGCCTGCCGCCTCCACCGGAAACACCCGGTCCACCATCATTAGACTGTCGTACCTGGAGGACAAGACACCCGGAACACTTCGCAGCCATGACGGGTCCGGCACGTCTCCGTTGGCCCACGCGATCAGCGCCGCGGGTAGATTCGCGCCGGCTTGATGCGAGAACGGATAGCCGCCGCCAAAGCGGGGATTCATGTCGAGCACCAAGCAGCCCTTATCCGTCACCATCACGTCGCAATCGACGCTTCCGGGATGTGCCAGATGCTGGCCGAGGGTTCTGCCCAACTGTTCGAGCCGGGGCTCAATCACACTAACGGCTCGATCCGTATTGCCGCCGCGTATCGCCAGCTTGCGGCGAGCCAGCGTAGCGGCATATTGACCCTTCAGATTGTTAACCACGTCGATGCCGTACTCCTGGCCTTCGATCCGTTCCTGGATCACGAAAGCATGCTCGGGGTCCGCCTGACTGATCTTGGCGAGAATCGTCCGCGGGAGTTGGATCTTTCCCCATTCGATTGCAAGCTCTAACTCGCGCTGGTTTTCGGCGACTTCGATCCCTATGGAACGGCTGCCCCAGCGGGGCTTTACCATCAACGGGAAGCGCAACACGCCGCGCGCGATGGCGGTGCGCGCGTCAGCGAGGCTCGCGTAAGTGTCCGGCGTCTGCAGCCCATGTGCCCGAAGCCAACGGAAGGCCGCCCATTTGTCGTGACAGGTGGCTACGATCTCAGGGGACGCGACGATCGGAATGGTGCCCACGTCGTGAAAATGGGCCGCGTACCGCGCCAGACCTATGATCTCCAGGTCGTTGACCGACACGAGCAGACGCACGCGCCGCTCCCGGCAAATCGCCACGAGGACGTCAAAATAGTCGGGATGATCCACGGAGGGCACGAGAATCTTCTCTTGTGCCGCCGCCAAGGCAGGGGCACTGTCGCTCGCATCGCAGGCGATTGCCAAACCACGATCGCCGAGCGCTTCTTGGAAGTAGTGAACCAGCGAGTTGCTGCGACCGGCGCAAGTCAGCAAAACATTCATAAATCACGCCTCTTCCTTGCAACGTACACAACGGGTTGATGCTTGATGGTTTGTTCCCGCAAGGTTCCCAATAGTTGAAAGCCCTCGGCTTGCAATAGCTTCTGTATGTGATCGCGCTTAGGTATATGCAGGAATTGTTCCAGGGACGCTCCAACATCCCGCCTGACATAGAACAGGTCACCGAAATCGATGCCTCGGCGATGCAAGCCAAGTAGTGGCCGCCCATGCCAACGCAGCCATCGCTTGGCCCAAAGAGTATCCGTTAACACACAAGGGCGAGAATGCGTTGAGAACAGGAATAGACCCCCATCGACCAGCACACGACGAATTTCGCGAAGCACACGGAGCCGGTCACTTGCACCGGGAATCTGCATCCACCCCTGATTCGAAAAGATAACGTGATCGAACGTCTTGCCGTCGAATTGCAGGTCCAGTGCATCGCCAACTTCGTACTGGATGGACAAATCCTCGGTCGCAGTCAATTCGCGAGCCGCGGCGATCATCGCCGGACTGATGTCGACTCCAATCACCTCAAAACCCATGGTCGAGAGCGGAATGGTCACGCGCCCAACGCCACACCCAAGGTCCAGCACCCGCCCGGGCTGAAAGTAACGGTCGACTAGCTCTAGTTCGCTAGGCCAAAGGCCTGCCTTCGCGGCAGCGGCGAAGTGGGCCACCACGGGTGCGCTCGAATACTCAGCCAGCACCAATTGACCAATCTGAGTACCGTTATTGTCTAGAGTCGACAAGCGCCACCTCATTGCCTTCGCCTTGCGCATGATGGCCAGGCAGGCTGCCGTCATAGCGCAGCAGGAATTCCCAGTTGCGAGATGTCTGCCCGGAGACGGATTGCAGTGCGGGCACGAACGCCCGATCCGCTCTCAAGAATCCGATGTTGACGCTGACTAAGGGAGTATCCATCATTTTCGTGGAGCTACTGTGGCTTGCTCCTATTTGCGCAAGATGTTGGTACATTCAGTCTTGCCTCCGTGCCTGCAACTGTCAACGGTACAGGAAGTATAGGACCGTACCGCCGGAATGTTGCCAGCAAAGAGAAATTGGTACTGGAACCTTTTCCCTAGTACAAGCGCAAATCTCTGCGGCCCGACCAAACCCCTATAGGACTTATAGGCCTTCAACCTCGTCCGATCAGCGTTTTGGACTCCAAACTTCTGCACTCCTCGGACCGCTCTGTTCGCTCCCAGTTCGCAGCGGGTCTTTACTGTTGGCAGAAGCGCACAATCCAACAGATGCCACCCATCGATTCGCCTTGAGCCCCTACGCGCACAATCCCCGGAAAAACGAACCCGCGGGAGCGCCCACCGGTAACCTAACGTTTCAATTGTCGTATCGTACTTATATATACGCCCCCGTTGGCTGATCGACCTTGTTCGTGTGACTGAATGGTTCGATAGGAGAGAGGCACGTGAAAAACCAACTGGGTAGAGTGGTATGGACGTTAGCCATGGCGGCGCTGTCCGTCGGCGCGCTGCTGGCGCAAGACATGGTCGGCACCTGGCAGGGTTCTCTCAAACCCCCGAACGGGAAAGAACTGAGGCTGGTTGCCAAAATCGCGCGGGGGGCGAATGCGAAGCTAACGGCAACTTTTTACAGCATCGATCAAGCCGGACAGCCGATGAATGCGGCGTCCGTGATCCAGCAGGATTCCAGTATCAAGATCGACCTTCCGTCGGTCGGCGGCAATTACGAAGGCCGGCTTTCGTCCGACGGCAACACTCTCACCGGTTCACTTACGCAGGGGCAACCCTTACCGCTGAATCTGGTACGCACCACGCCCGCAACCGCCTGGGCGATTCCGGAGCCTCCCCCGCCGCCCAAGACCATGGCCGCCGATATCGACCCCAGCTTTGAGGTGTCGACCATCAAGCCCGCCAATCCCGATCAGCCGGGCCAATCGATTCTAGTGGATAGGGCCGGATTGTTTACCACGACCAATACGTCGCTCAAGGATCTGCTGATCTTCGCCTATGGCATACATCCGGGCCAGCTGCAAAACGTGCCAGCCTGGGCGGATTCGGATAAGTACGATATAACCGGGAAGCCCGATCATGAAGGCATGGGAAATGACACGCAGATTCGATCGATGGTGAAAAAGCTGTTGGCCGAACGCTTCAGCCTGACGTTGCATCGTGAGAAAAAGGAGCTTTCTGCCTACACCCTGAACATCGGTAAGTCTGGCTCCAAGCTGACGATCAACGACACGGGCGGCAACCTTCCCGGCTTCGGCGGCAGAGGACCCGGGAGCGTCGGCGTACGCAACTCCACCATGGAGCAATTCGCCGGATTCTTGCAAGCCCGCATCGTGGACCGACCCGTCGTGGATAAGACCGGGTTGACCGGCAAATACGATTTCACGCTGACGTGGCGTCCCGAACAACAGGCGACCGCGCAACCGGCGAACGCCCCGCCGCCCCCCCCTGACATGGAATCCCGTCCCGACATCTTCACTGCCATGCAGGAACAGCTCGGCCTACGTTTTCAGGCAGAGAAAACGCCGGTGGATGTGATCGTGATTGATAAGGCCGCGAAGCCATCGGACAACTAAGGCGCAGCGCTCTCCGAAGCCGGTCACTGCCAGCCCCATGCGCAAGCTTGGGGCCTCTTCAATCAGGAGAAATATCCCCAAGCTGTCAGCATGCGGACGGAAGTCGATGGAGCGTTTCTCTCCAGAATCAGAGCCGCAAGCTAGTTTTCGGTGGGCGTCTTCTGCATTTGGTCCACCACAACAATATCCAGCGGTGCCTTCCGGGCGTCCATCTTTAAACCGAGCTTCTCCATCCCATCCATTAACGAACTCAGCGAATTTCCATCCAGCGCTCGCATGGCCTGCTGCGGCAACGTAACCCCGCTCGCCAAAGCAATGCGAACCAGCATCGCCCGGTAATCTTCTTCCGTCACATCAAACGCGAAATCGTAACTGCCTTTGAGGCCCGTCATATCCACAAAGGGACGGTCCAGATAACGCTCCAACTGGGAGGTTGCCAGTGCCATCGTCAGCTTCTTCGCTTCAAATTTGTTATTGGTAAACGTGTACGCCGCGCCGTTCCCGAGGTTCACAGAAATCCCGGCAGCCGAACCTCCGCCAGACGCTTCTACGCCACCCAGTGGTGCAGGGGCGTTCGGGTCGACCGGTATCTCTTTGAGCTTCAAAGGCCCTTTCCCAAGTTCAAGAGCATACACGGAAAACTCTTTCTTGTCGTGATGCAGCTTCAGCCCAAACCGTTCGGCCAGCAGAGCCTGCAGCATTTCAGGAAACTGTGCAGAGGTGGTGCCGGCAGGCAAGGTTGCCGAGATTTCGAAATGCTGTTGCGCCAGCCAATCCGGCCCCATCACCTGCGGCAGCTTCAACCGATAGGCCAGCGCAATATAGTCCTTAATCGAAAAATAATTGCAGCGCATCTGCTGGCCGTCCACGTGAATCGCGGCTCCCCCTTGACCCTGCGGCAGTTCCGGGGAGGGCCGAATGGAGGCTACGTCGAATTGGAGCTTTGGGGTTTGGGAAAATCCAGCGGAGGCAGCAACCACGAAAACCGCCAGTAAAGAGATTCGCATGCTCGGAATAACGCTTTCCCGGTGGGAAGGTTCCGCATTTTAGCGTCCTCGTTTTGGCGATGGACGTGTGTGGGTGATTGAAATGGTGGGCGCGCAGGGATTCGAACCCCGGACCCCCTCGGTGTAAACGAGGTGCTCTAACCAGCTGAGCTACGCGCCCGACTTTTCTATTCTACCGGTAAGGCCGGGTCTCCCGCTAATTTCGCGAGTCGCAGGCACCCGTCATCCATCGCAATCCCGTGCTCGGTGTACGGCACCCGCTACAATGTTCTTGATGCAGTTAACCGATATCTTCCTGCGGCTGGGCCCCGATCACTTTGACCAGCTGCTCCGCTCCATCTCCATTGGACGCCTCAAGACATTTCAGCTGTACGAACGCATGAAGCTTCGGCTGCACCTGCCGAAACTGAATAGCGAAAGTCTCCGAAAGTCGGCTCCAAGACTCTGGAAACGTTTTGAAGACAAAGATGAGACGCTTGCCACGGAGCTTTCTCAGTGCATCCTGATCAGCCACATGGACATGATCAAGGCCGCACTGGATCATCTGGGCATCGAGCATGAGGAGGGCTTCTTTTCCAAAGACTCCGAGGTGGCGGATCATTTGAAGGAAGGCTGGCAGCAGGCGGCGTGGGATGCCTTGAAGGACTCGCACCCGCATTCGGCGCTGTTATTCTATATCAATCACTTGGGTTTTGAGGCGGCGAAGCTGCAGGAAGTGTTCCTGCCTGCCGCTTAACCGATACGGAAAACCGGTGACAGACAGCCATTTTCGCGATGGACTTTACCTGCTTATCGACTGTGGCGGTGGCAAAAATGGTGTCAGTCACCAGTTTTCCGGGTTTTGAGTGGAAACAAATACTGGTGCGTTTATGAAAGAACTTTTCGAGGCACTCCGCGCGGACGATCACGCCCGGATTCAACAACTGGTCGAGGCCGATCCCTCGCTCGCGATCTTTGCGGCTTGCATGCTGGGCGACACGGCTCGCGTGGAAGCCCTGGTTACTGGCAACCGATCCCTGGCAACCGGATTCAGCTCAGACGGATGGACGCCTCTGCACCTGGCGGCGTTCTACGGCAAAGTGGATACTGTGCGCCTACTGCTAAACAAGGGTGCATCGCCGACCATTCGCTCCACCAACGCGATGAACAACCTGCCTTTGCATGCGGCTGTTGCGGGCAAGCATGCCGAAGTGGTGAAGCTGCTGCTGGAACATGGTGCGCCCGCCAACGCGCAGCAGAATGGCGGCTGGGTCGCGATGCACGCGGCTGCGCAGAATGGCGATCTGGAAAGCGCGGTGCATTTGCTGGTGAACGGCGCGGATGTTTCCCAGCGTGCCGACAATCAGCAGCGCCCCATCGATCTGGCCTTGCTGAAAGGTCAGCAGGACATGGTCGAGTTTCTGGAAGCGCATGGCGCAAAACTATGACGTGCCAGTACCGCGAACAGAAGTGAGTAATCGAAACACCGTCAAGGAATCGTGTGCCTGATTTGAATCCCGAAGCTGTTATCTCCGAACTACTGTCAACCTGGCGTGCCGCGCTGGATCAAGCCACTACGCTGGATGCGCTGGAATCCATTCGCGTCGACGCCTTGGGCCGCAAAGGCAAGCTGGCCGAAATAAGCAAAGGGTTTGGCAAGCTTTCGCCCGAGGAGCGGTCTCGCATCGGCAAGGTGCTCAATGGTGCGAAGCAGGAGCTGGAATCGAGCCTTGATACACGGAAAGCGGCGCTGGAGGCGGTCGCGCTGAACGCGCGTCTGGAATCGGAATGGCTCGACCTGACGGTGCCTGCCGCTGGAATTCGCCCCGGACATCTGCACCCGGTAACGCAGGTGCAGCGCGAGATTGAAGAATTGTTCGTATCGCTGGGCTTCGCGATCATGGACGGTCCTGAGGTTGAGAAGGAATACTACAACTTCGACGCCTTGAACATTCCAGGGGATCATCCTGCTCGCGATATGCAGGACACGTTCTGGCTGCATAGCGACCGTTGGGCACCGGACGATCGTCGTCTGCTGCGCACGCATACTTCGCCGGTGCAGATTCGCGCGTTGGAGAAGCTTGGTGCGCCACTGAAGATGATCGCTCCGGGTCGCGTCTTCCGCAATGAAGCGGTCGACCCGTCGCATGAACACACGTTCTATCAACTGGAAGGCATGATGGTGGATCGCGACGTGTCGGTCGCGCATTTGATCTACTTCATGAAGACGCTGCTCTCGGCGATCTTCCATCGCGACGTCACGGTGCGCCTACGCCCTGGCTTCTTTCCGTTCGTCGAACCTGGATTCGAACTGGATATTCAATGCCTCATCTGTGGCGGCAAAGGCTGTCCGGTGTGCAAGCAATCAGGCTGGGTGGAACTGCTACCGTGCGGGTTGGTACATCCTGCGGTGCTGCGTTCCGGTGGTCTGGATCCTGACGAATGGAACGGCTTCGCGTTCGGCCTGGGATTAACGCGACTCGCGATGATGCGCTACGCGATCGACGACATTCGGCAATTCGCGGCAGGCGATTTGCGGTTTCTGAATCAGTTCTAACACTGCTTAGTTCTAACAGCAAAATGAAATTTTCCTACAACTGGTTGCGCGAGATGGTCGCGGGGCTTGAGGCCTCGCCCGAAGAGTTGGAGCGCCTGATCACGATCAAGACCGCCGAATGCGAAGGCGTGGAAGCTCACGGCGCGGATCACGTGATTGAGGTCGACAATAAATCTCTGACGCATCGCCCCGATCTGTGGGGGCATCACGGCATGGCTCGCGAAGTAGCGGCGATCACTAGCGGGAAATTGCTTGATCCGGTTAAGCCTCTGCCGACCGCGACCGCAGCCCCCACGGTAAAGATCACGATTGACGATCACGCACTGTGCCCCCGTTATTCAGCGTTGGTGTTTGAGAACGTCACGGTACAGCCGTCGCCGGCGTGGCTTGTACAGCGATTGGAAGCGGTGGGCCTGAATCCGATCAACAATATCGTCGACGTTACCAACTTCGTCATGGCGGAGCTGGCGCAGCCGATGCACGCCTTCGATCTGGACAAGCTGAACGGGGACACGACCAGCGGCGATCATATTCGGGTCCGCAATGCGCAACCCGGCGAGCAGTTCGCGGCGCTCAACGACGAAACGTATGAACTCGATCCAACCAATCTCGTCATCGCGGATACACAAGGTCCCATCGCGCTGGCGGGCGTGATTGGCGGGGCAGGCAGCGCGATATCCGGTTCCACCAAGCGAATCCTGTTGGAAAGCGCGAACTTCAACGCATCCAACATTCGCAAGACGTCATCGCGGATTAAGCTTCGCACGGACGCATCGATGCGGTTTGAAAAAGCTCAGGACCCGATCAACACCGTACGAGCCTTGGCCCGCGCTTACGAACTGCTGCAGCAAGTTTCACCTGGCATCAAACTGGTTGGCGGACTTGCGGATGCATGTCGGCCGACGCAGGAAAAGCCTCCTATCCTTCTGCCTTTGAGGTGGCTCGCACGCAAGCTGGGTCGCGAGTTACCGGCGCAGGAAGTCAGACACATTCTGGAATCGTTGGAATTCCGTGTGGAAGCTATCGACTCCGAAACGTTTTCCGTGTTCGTGCCTACTTGGCGTGCGACTAAGGACGTTTCGATCAAAGAAGACTTCGTCGAAGAGGTCGGGCGCATGGTGGGCTACGCGTCGATTCCGATGGCGCCACCGCTCACGCCCGCGACCGTCCCCCCAGCGAGCCCGCAGCGCGAATTTCAGCATCACGTTCGCGAGATGGCGGTCGCACAGGGCTTCACGGAGGTCTACAATTATTCCTTCATTAGCGACGATCAGGCCAAGGCGTTTGGCTTCGATCTGGCGGCCCACGTGCGTGTAGTGAATCCGATTGCCGAAGATCAGAATCTGCTGCGCACCAGTCTTGCGGACATTCCTACGCTGGTGATCGACGACGA
>JBDTUY010000032.1:0-18249 GCA_040007495.1 Acidobacteriota bacterium
AAGTCTGTGCGAAAAGCGCCAGGATCTCAGTCCGATGTTGGTCCATCTGCGTCAGCCACGCCTCGCACGTCTGCTGATAGTGTGTCCCAGAAATCTGCCACTGGTCGCGAATCTGAAAATGATCCTGAAACTGCAGCAGCAGATTTTCGCTGGGCATCAGACCGCCGGAAAAGAAATGCTGTGCCATCCAATCCGAAGCATCGCGAACTTCAAAAGGATACGCAAACTGGCGATGGCTGAAGATGTGAACGAACAAGCAAGCCTCCGGTCGCGACCATTCAGAAATCCGGCGCAACAGCTCCCGATAGTTGCGCATGTGCTCGAACATCTCCACAGACACGATGCGATCAAACCGGCGGTCCGTGCTGAAATCGTTCATATCTGCGGTCACGATCTCCAAATTGCGCAGACCGCGCCGTTGGGCTTCCCCGTCAATGAAAGCCTTCTGTGATTTTGAATTTGAGACCGCGAGAATCTTGCTGTCGGGATAATGGTCGGCCATCCACAGCGACAACGATCCCCAGCCGCAACCCAATTCCAAAATCTCCTGCCCTGGTTTGAGCTGCGCCCGCTCACAGGTCAACTGCAGCATCGCTTTTTCGGACCCCGCAAGGTCCCGCGTTCCGTCCTGCCACCAGCCGCTGCTGTATTTCAGGTGAGGTCCCAGCACCAGGCGATAGAACTCGGCAGGAACCTCATAATGCTGCTGATTGGCCGTGTCCGTCTGAATCGCGATCGGACTGGTCCTCAATTGGGCCAAGAACGTATTGAAGCGCTCATGCTGTGCTCGTGGTCCGCCAGCAGCCTGCTCGGCCAAACGACCTTTCAGCAGTCTTCGGATACCGAACCGAATCGCCGAATCGGGCAACAGGTCGCTCTCCAGAACTGAATCAACCAGCATGGCCCCCTTCGAACCTTCGCTATTCGGCCAAGGCACAAACGCGTTAGTGGTTCGCTGGTACTCGCGATAATCGTCGCCCTTCGTGCGCAGCGCCTGAGCTTCCGTAGCCGGAATCCCTGTCACCCGAAACAGGAAATAGAGCATCATCGCCGGACACAGCCACGCCAGATAGCAATACGGCCCGCCAATTCCCATCAACACGTACGCAAACCAGTGCAGCCATTCGAAGAAATAATTCGGATGGCGTGAATAACCCCAAAGTCCCGCGCGGCAGGTCTTGCCCTTATTTGCAGGATTCTGTTTAAAGGAATTGAGTTGACTATCCGCCATCGCTTCGCCGACGAACGCGATCAGCCAAACCGCCGCTCCGGTCCATTCCAGCCAGTGGATGCCCTGCGAGGGATTCTGCATCGCCAATAAAAACGGCCCCGACAGCAGCACTGAGAGCACCGCCTGAAATTCAAAAAACACCAGAAACTTTAACCAGATGTTCGTGCCCCATGTCCGACGCAGTTCCACGTAGCGACCCTCTTCCGGATGCCCGATCACACGCGTAAACAGCAAATACAAAGCCAGCCGCAGCCCCCAAATCACCGCCATCCCAGCAATCAGGAGCACGCGGGGCCGATAGCCATCCGCCATATTCGCATAGATCACGGCGATCAGAGCAAGCCCGCCCGCCCAGCCTGGATCGACCACGGACGCGTTGCCCGTCTTCAGGTGGATCAACCACAGCAGCAGCATCATCGTCATGACGCTGGCCGCGCCAACTGCGATCATGGCCGTCATGCGCGTTTCGTCAGCACGGCACTGGCTGGCTCATCTTCTTTAAGTTTGAACAACTGAATCAGGACATATAGCGACATCGTGATGTTCCCAAGCCCCATGATTAGCAAAAACCACACCGCCTTCGCCATCCATCCCGATTCTTTGAAACACACCCACACGAAGAACGTCAGGAACCCGCAATACGCATCCCAAAGCGTCGCAACGGCCCACGGATTCGCGGCGTAGCTGTCCCATGCCTCCCATATACTCATGGCAAGGGTGGCGCGGATCGTCATGATGACCATCCACAGGAAGATTGCGCCGAAAAGTCCCTTCAGAAGTAGCTTCATCGTGATTCTCCAAATGAGATGCTACCGGAGATCGCCGCGCGTTATTTAATAACACTCCACCTGACGGTGGAGCATCCTAGCCTACGGTGACCAATGTCCCAAAACTCGAAGCCCCTATGGGTGCTGGCCGACAAAGGTCCGCGGAAATGATGCGCATCGCCGTCATCGGAAGCGGAATTTCGGGCCTATCCGCCGCGTATTATCTGAGCCGCAAGCATCAGGTGTGGCTCTTCGAGAAGGATTCTAGGCTAGGCGGCCACACGCATACCGTTACCGTCGAAAGCAGCCAGGGACCATTACAGATTGACACCGGTTTTATCGTCCACAATGACCGAACCTATCCAAATCTGATCAAGCTCTTCGCGGAACTAGGAGTCGCGACGCAACCCAGTGACATGTCTTTCGCCGTCATGGATCGTGCGTCAGGCTACGAATATTCCAGTCGAGGCCTCGGCGGATTCTTCGCCCAGCCTTCAAACATCCTCAGCCGAGACCAGTATTATCTGCTGCGTGAAATACTCAGGTTCAATTGCGAAGCCCCCCGCCTGCTCGATCAACTGGAGAACAATTCATTGACGCTCGGCGACGTTATCGATCAAGGCCGCTACTCGACCGCCTTCACCGAGCGCTATCTGTATCCGATGGCTTCAGCCGTCTGGTCCATGTCCACGAAAGCGATTCGCACTTTTCCGGCTTTCACCCTGCTCCGGTTTTTTCAAAACCACGGCATGCTGGGAATCAACACGCATCCCAAATGGCGCGTGGTTCGCGGGGGCAGCAATCAGTATTTGGCACCGATCTCAAAACCATTTGCGGAACGTATCCAGCTTGGAGTTGAAATCAGTTCGATTAGTCGTGCCGAAGAGTGCGCGAAACTCCATTTCAAAGACCGCCCCGACGCGAGCTTCGATCAGGTTGTGTTCGCCTGTCACGGAAACCAGGTTCTGCCTCTGCTGGAATCCCCAACGGACAATGAGCGGGAAGTGCTCGCCAACTTCACAACCTCCCGTAACGACGTCTGCCTGCATACGGATTGTAACCTACTGGCATTGCGTCCACGAGCCCGTGCCTCCTGGAACTACAATCTCAATACAGGAGACGGTGGCTCAGCCACCGTAACGTATCACATGAACCGGCTTCAATCGTTGACGGCGGATGAAGACTACTGCGTCACCCTGAACCCCACCGCATCGATTCGGCCAGAGAAGATCCTCCGCCACTTCGTCTATCATCATCCGATCTACACCCGCGCTGCGATCCAAGCACAATCCCGTTGGAGTACGATCAGCGGCCATAACCGGACTCACTATTGCGGGGCCTATTGGTTCAATGGCTTCCACGAAGACGGCTTGAACTCAGCATTGCGCGTCGCGCGAGCGCTCGGAGTCGAAGCTTAAATGGAATCGGCGCTCTATTTCGGCACCCTCCGGCATCGCCGTTTCCGGCCCGTGCCGCATGAGTTTCACTACAACCTGTTCATGGCGTTCCTGGACATTGATCGTATCCCGGAGGTGATGTCTAGGTCGCTATTTTCCAGCTACAACCGGACCAATTGGGCATCGTTCCAGCAACGCGACCACTTCGGCGATCCACGGCAAAGCTTGCGTCAGCGACTTATGGAAGACGCCGCCGCGCAAGGCATCACGCTGCCGACCGGTCCGATTTTCCTGCTCACGCATCTGCGCTACCTGGGCTACAACTTCAATCCGATCTCTCTCTTCTATTGTTTCGACAGCAAAGGGACAGTCACGGCGATCCTCGCCGAAGTCAACAGTACGTTCGGAGAGCGCCACAACTACTGGCTCTCATCTGCCAATCAGATGGAAGCTCACAATTCCTTGCGCTTCAAATGTCCCAAGGCGATGCACGTGTCGCCGTTCCTGGGCATGGACCTCAGCTATGACTTTGCTCTCACCCCACCAAACGACCATCTGGTGGCCCATATGAGTACTATCGACGACGCCACGGCCACGGATGGCGCACTTTTCGACGCAACGCTCACCTTGGAACGCCGCCCGTGGACCGCACCTGAACTTCGCCGCGGCTTGCTACGACATCCCTGGATGACCGCCAAAGTCATCGGTGCCATACACTGGCAAGCTCTCC
The DNA here is from genome assembly GCA_040007495.1 of Acidobacteriota bacterium. Classification (GTDB taxonomy): domain Bacteria; phylum Acidobacteriota; class Terriglobia; order Bryobacterales; family Bryobacteraceae; genus Palsa-187. The sequence goes on from JBDTUY010000032.1 coordinate 4,126, forward strand.
GACTCTATAGGAAAGGAGTGCCGGTTTATTCGCACCCGGCCAAACTGCATGCTCAAGCAGAAGACACTCGCAGAAAAACTGTTGCTAAAGACGCTTGAAGGCCTTCGCCACGGACGTCTGGAGCTGATCGCACCCTCAGGCCGATACGTGTTTGGCGACCCCGACAGCGACCTTTCCACAACTCTGGTCGTTGAGAACCCGCGCTTCTTTTCTCGCGCAGTCTTCGGCGGGGACGACGGCGCCGGCGATTCCTACGTCGATGGTGACTGGTGGTCCCACGACCTGGTCTCGCTGGTCCGCATCATCGTCAAGAACCTCGGCGGTCCCCGTCCACCGGGCGCGCGCTGGGTGAGCGCCGCCAGCCGAGCCGTATTCCGTCTCCAGCATCGCTTGCGCGCTAACACTATGGCGGGAAGCCGCCGCAACATCGCAGCTCATTACGATCTTTCCAACGATTTCTTCCGCCTGTTTCTCGATCGCGAGATGCTCTACTCCTGCGCGCTGTACAAGAGTTCAGACGACTCGCTGGAGCAGGCCCAGATGAACAAACTGGATCACATCTGCCAGAAGCTTGACCTCCAACCTGGTGATCATGTCCTGGAAATCGGTACGGGTTGGGGCGCCTTTGCCGAACGCGCTGTCACACGCTACGGCTGCCGCGTCACCACGACCACTATTAGTCAGCAACAACACGACGCAGCGCGGCAGCGCTTCGATGCGATGGGGAGGTCCGGTGACCGCATCGAACTCCTTTTGCAGGACTACCGCACGCTAACCGGCCAGTACGACAAGCTCGTCAGTATTGAAATGTTTGAAGCGGTGGGGCTGGATAACTACGATGCCTACTTTGTGGCTTGCGATCGGCTCCTGAAACCTGAGGGCGTCATGTTGCTGCAAACCATCACGATGAATGAGCAGCGATTCCCGGAGTATCACCGGAAGTCCGACTGGATCCAGCGGCGCATCTTCCCCGGTGGAGAGTTGGCTTCGATAAGCGAGATCCTCCTATCGCTCGGCCGCACAACCTCGCTCACCTTGACCCACTCGGAGGACATCGGAATCCACTATGCATTGACGCTTGCGGAATGGCGGAAGCGTTTCCATAAAGCGCGGGAATCGGTACTGAGCCTTAACTTTGACGAACGCTTCCTCCGCATGTGGGACTACTATCTCGCTTACTGCGAAGGCGCGTTCCGCGAACGCTACGTCGGCGACTCCCAACTCTTACTTGCTAAAATTCACAGCTCAAAATCGATCTTTGGCGATCCGGCGACCGCAGATGTCATCGCCGGTTACGCTCGGAGTGCCGCACGCTAGCCACAACACACGGCTCTCAATAAAGGAGGCACGGCTAGTTGATCGCCGTGTCTCCATGCTCCTCATTCCGGATGCGAATTGCATCGGCCACTTCAGTGACGAAAATCTTTCCGTCCCCGATGGACCCGGATCGCGCGGCCCCGATGATGGCGGCGATCACCTCATCCGCGCGAGCGGAAGTAACTACAAGTTCCACCTTCACCTTCGGGATCAGGTCGACCTTGTACTCCATGCCCCGATAGGTTTCGGTGTGACCCTTCTGCCTGCCGTGGCCGCGCACCTCCGTCACAGTCATGCCATTTACACCGATGGCCTTCAGTGCCTCTTTAACGTCTTCCAACTTATGCGGCTGAATGATCGCGACAATATTTTTCATAGTGTTGTCCTTATGTGGCAGTGAATCCTCCTAGACCTCCAGGTTGTAGCCTTCCTCGCCATGTAGGCTCAGATCCAGACCCTCGATCTCCTGCTCAGCTGTGACTCGAATCCCGGTGACCATGTCGCAAATCTTCAGGATGACCAGCGTGCCCCCGATGCCCAAGGCCCACGCGATAGCGACCCCAATAATCTGGTTCAGTAACTGACCGCCGTTGCCGTCGATCATGCCCATCGGCTTCCCTGCCCATAGGTCGTTCACTTCTTTCGTCGCGAAAACGCCGGTTAGAATGGCGCCCAGAGTTCCGCCGATGCCGTGAACGCCGAACGCGTCCAACGAGTCGTCGTATCCGAACTTCTGTTTCACTTTGCTGACCATTAGGAAGCAGACGATGCCCGCCGCCAGACCAATCAGGATCGCCGGGAACGGCTTGACGAATCCGGAAGCCGGAGTGATCGCAACCAAGCCAGCCACGCAGCCGGAGATGCCGCCCAACATGCTGGGCTTGCCCACCACCATCCACTCAATGAACAACCAGCCAAGCGCCGCAGCTGCTGCAGCGAAATGCGTCGCTACGAATGCGCTGGTCGCCAAAGACCCGGCTGCCAAAGCGCTGCCCGCGTTGAAGCCAAACCAGCCGACCCACAGAAGACACGCGCCAACCGCGCTCAATACTACGCTGTGCGGCCGCATAGTCTCACTTGGATAGCCCGAGCGTTTGCCCAGGTAGATGGCGCACACCAGTGCCGATACGCCGGACGTGATGTGTACTACCGTTCCGCCCGCGAAGTCGAATGTCTTAATGTCGCCGCTGATCGCGCCAAGCAATCCGCCTTTGCCCCACACCATGTGCGCCATCGGCAAATAGACCACCAGCAGCCACAAGGTACTGAACAGCAGCATGCCAGAAAACTTCATACGTTCCGCGAATGCTCCAGAAATCAACGCCGGCGTGATGATCGCGAACATCAGCTGATACACCATGAAGGTCATGTGCGGAATGGTAGCCGCATAATCGGGATTGGGATCGCCGCCGACTCCGTTTAGGAAAAGATACTGCAGCCCGCCGAAGAAGGAATTGCCCTCGCCAAACGCGATGCTGTAGCCGCAAATTGCCCAAATGATCGTCACCAGAGCCATCAGAACGAAACTGTGCATCATCGTGCTCAGCACATTTTTCCGCCGCACCAGACCGCCGTAGAACAACGCCAGTCCCGGTCCCGTCATCATCAAAACCAATGCCGCGCAGACCAGCATCCAGGCGTTATCCCCTGCCATTTGCGCATTCTTTACCGCCTTTTCCAGTTCAGCGATCTTGAGATCAGCTGGCGTTTGCGCCCACATCGATCCCGCCAGAGTCATACAGGCCAGGCAGCCCACTGCAAGGCGCCGGAGGAGGCCAGCGCGCGATGCGTTCCTGTTCATGAGCTGCTTCTTCGTCTTCATTTGTCTCCTCATGTCGAAGGTGGATGGTTGAAACGTAAATTCAAACGTCAAAACACACCGATAGCGGCGTGATTCTGCATGTAACTGGGAACCCGGGTCGTCCACGCGCGTCGCGCAGTGAATCCCCCGCACTTATCCGGCAAATTATCCAGAGTGATTGTTCAGTGCTGGAGAAGAGGCACCGGGCAGCCACGAATCCCGAGGTGAAGCCGTAGTGTATCCGTGAAACCGAAGATACGTCCAATCAATTCTTTCAATCGGACTCAAAGAAAGCGGTCGCCTAACTTCCGGTTACGTCAGGATTCTTGGGGGCGCTTTTTGTTTTCGCTTCGTTCGCCAAGTCCAACAGTCGCCCCGCGTATTCCAACGCGCGAACACCTGCGTCTGTCAGCGCCGCGCCGCGTGAGAATCGCGACCGTGTGAAGAGAGCGGCGCCGAACTCGCTTTCCAGCGTCTTAATGTGCGTCGTAACGGTGGACTGCGCACAGCCCAGTTCATTGGCTGCGCGGGTAAAATTACACGTGCCGGCAAGCACGCAAAATGTGTGCAGATGGTGTAGATCAAGCATGGAATAGGACTCCGTCCGGTGCAGCGGCAGGCTGCAATGTCTTCCTGTGCGCCCCAGACAATAGTAGTGTAAGCGAGCCGCAATTGGGCTGTCCAATTCATAATATCGATAAGGCGCAAAGAGAGTTGGTGAGTATCTTTCGGTCACGAGGAATGCGGATCGACGACCAGAGGCGTTCTCCCGGTCAATCCTTCTCGAAAAGTCTTGCAGACCTGGGACAGTCCCTTTATCGTTGAGCTAGGTGATATCGCAACTCCTTAAAACAGGCAAGGCCCGAATCCTAATTGGCACGCTCGCGTTGGTAGTGTTGACTACCGTCGCGGATTGGGCGACGGGCGATAACATGTCGCTCGCGGCACTCTACATTTTGCCCATGATGCTTGGAGCCGTGGTTCTGCGGCCATGGGAGACCGCCGGCTTCGCACTGCTGTGCTCCTTCCTTCGGTCCGGGTTCGATATTCCGGGGACGCCCGCCGACCTCGCGCTTCGTTTCGTCTTTGCTGCGCTGGCGTATTTCCTCTCAGGATCATTCGTGACGGCTCTGATTCGAAATCACGAACAAGCTGCCAAGCATCTCGCGCTGATACAGAAGGAACAGGGCCTGCGGCGCGATGCGGAACAGCAGTTGAGAATCCTTGCGGAGAGCAGCCCGGCGGCCATCGTTACGGTGGACGGAGAAGGCGTTGTGTTGGCGGCCAACGCCGCGGCGAACAAACTTTTCGCTGCGCAAAGCGGCGTCATGCTTGGCCATTCGATTGGAGATTACGTGCCGTCGTTGGCCGACGCGCTTCGGTTCAGCAAGGATTCAAAGGGCATGCGTACCGCAGCGCAATGCAGGGGCTATCGCGATAACGGCGAGATTTTCCTGGCCCATATGTGGTTTTCCTCCTACAACGTACCCGAAGGAAAACGGCTTGCGGCGATCATTGTGGATTCTTCTGAAGAGATGCGAGACCGTGAGGAACTGGGACTGCGTCACCTGTTGACCGGCAACCGGATTGCGACCGCAGTCATCGCTCATGAGGTTCGCAATATCGGTGAAGCGATGGCGATGTTATGCGACGACCTGCGGGGGCGGCATGGTTTAACTGCTGACGAAGGCCTGCGCGGCCTGGAACACTTGGTCGGAGCGCTGGAAGGGATCGCGTCCCTGGAATTAAACTCGAAGACCCACGAAGCCATTGAAGCCGTTCCGTTGAAAGAGGTTCTAGCTAATCTGCGGATCGTCATCGAACCGGAATGGCGCGAAATGGAAGCCTCCATTTATTGGCAGATTCCCGACAAGTTGCCACTGGTTTGGGCAGAGCCTCACGGTCTTCTACAGACATTCTTAAACCTTGCGCAGAATAGCCATCGGGCCGTGCAAGACTCTGCGAACCGACGATTGACGGTCCGCGTCTCGCCGGAATTGCACAAGGTAATCCTATATTTTCAAGACTCCGGGCCAGGCGTCCGCGAGCCGGAACGTCTGTTCCAGCCATTTCAGGATGGAGCCAGTGGTAGCGGGTTGGGACTCTACATTTCGCGCTTCATCATCCGCAGCTACGGCGGCGAATTGCGCTATGAGCCACGCCCTGAAGGCACCTGCTTCACGATTGAGTTGTCCGCAGTCGAGGATGCTACAAAGGAATATGCCGGACAAAATGATTAACCTGCTCTTGTTGGACGATCACGAAATGTTCCGGGAAGGGTTGGCGCGTACTCTTGAGCGCGAACCGGACCTGAAAGTTGTGGGGCAGGCTGGATCATCCTCCGCTGCCTTGGCTCTGCTGAACGACCAGGTGGACATGGTGCTGCTGGATATCGACCTGGGCAATGAGCGAGGACAGGAATTTGTCGAGGCCGCCAGAAAAGCTTCCTTCGCCGGACAAATTCTGGCAGTCACTGCCGGCGTCAGCGGACAGGAGGCGCTCCGTTTGATGCAGGCGGGCGTGAATGGAATTTTGCATAAGAGCCATTCCGGTCAAATTCTCTGCGATTCGATTCGCAAGGTAGCCGCAGGTGAAGCCTGCCTGGAAGAAACCTATCTGACATCGTTGGTTCGCTCCGTCGACCGCACCAGAACCAGCACCCCGAAGCTTACGGCGCGAGATCGAGATCTGCTCCGCTGCATTCTCGAAGCTATGACCAATCGGGAAATCGGAACACGACTGGGAATCTCCGAAGGTGCTGTAAAAGCGTCTCTGCGTCAGCTATTCGACAAACTCAACGTCCGAACACGTGCCCAACTGGTCAAGGTTGCCCTGGAACAGTTTCAGGATCAACTGTGATTCAAAATCGATGCCTGCGTTCGATCAACGATCAAGCGTGAGAATATACTGAATGTGAGTCTAGAAGCGAGATGCAGACGCGCCAACCTCCCCGTGCATATTATGAAAATCACCCGACATTCCTTCACTTCTTTAGCCATGCTCCCGTTACTGTTGACGCTGCTGTCACCCGTGACGGCGTTTGGCCAAGGCAGCCCATCGCAAACCGCTTCCGTCACCATCGACGGCAAAGCGGTCTCCATCCGCTATAGCGCGCCGTCCGTTCGCGGCCGAACCATCTTCGGGCCCAACGGAATCCTCAGTCAGGACCCGACCTATCCGGTATGGCGAGCCGGTGCCAACGCTGCAACATCCTTTCATACCGATGCCGATTTGGACATCAATGGTTTGATGGTCCCCAAAGGCGACTATACCTTGTACGCGTTGATTCAGGACCCGGACAACTGGAAGCTGGTAGTCAATAAAGAAAAGGGCCAATGGGGCTTGACCTATAACGCTTCACTCGATCTGGGCCGCGTCGGCATGACCATGAGCAAGCCAGCCGCGCTAGTCGAAATGTACAAGATAACGCTGTCTGCCACCGGACCCAAAGCGGGCCAGCTCAAGTTGGAATGGGAACACCACATTGCAACGGTGAATTTCACCATCAAGTAAGGCTGCTGCATAATGTACTGCATCCCGGGCAAAGTTGATCGATAATAAACCATGCTTCTAAAACGCACCTTGACTGCAACCGCTTTCGCCGCCATCAGCCTCACGACCTCGGTTCAAGCGCAAGCGCCCAAAGCCGCGCCCGCCGCTTCCGCAACCACTCCCTACGGCATGGCGATCGCCCCCGACGCCGCGAAAAAAGTCGCCGCCGCCGCCATCGCCGAGGCCCGCAAGAATGGCTGGTCTATGGCGGTATCGATCGTCGACACCGGCGGCTACCTTGTTTACTTCGAACGGATGCCCGATACACAACTGGGCAGCGTTCAAGTGTCGCTGGATAAAGCGAAATCCGCCGCCCTATTCCGCCGCCCCACGAAAGTGTTCCAGGACGCGGTCGCGGGAGGAGGTGATGGGCTTCGCATGCTCGGCCTCACGGGAGCAGTCCCAGTCGACGGCGGCATTCCTCTGATCGTGGACGGCAAGGTTGTGGGAGCCATTGGAGCCTCCGGCGGCACCAGCGCACAGGATGGCCAAACAGCACAAGCCGGCGCCTCAAACGTAAAATAGCGCGCTGGCATTAGAACGACAAAAGCGCTACGGGAAGCTGGCTTAAGCTCCCTGTAGCGCTTTTTGTTTTCCGCTATGTCGTCAGACTTACGGCACAACCTCGAGTGCCGGCTCGTTGGCGCCCGGCTTGTCCAGCGTTTGCATAAACGTCTGAATCTCCGACCTGTCGGTCGCGTCCGGCTCCATCTGCAAGTACTTCGCCATGTGCTCGCGCCCACCAGCTACATCGCCCTTCGCTACCATAATCCGGCCCAGGACATATTCCGCTCGTGGAACTTTCCCCTGATTCTTGGCGGTTAGCGCCTCTTTCACCGCAGCCTCGGCCCCCGCCATGTCTTTCAGGTGATACTTTGCAACACTCAGGTGCAGGTATTCCTCTGGATACATCACCTTCTTATCCTGAGCAATCGCGTCATCGGACGCCTTCGCCGCTGCCCCCCATTCCTCCTGTTTGATCGCGATTTGCGCCAATATTACGTACGCCGCCACGAACTTCGGATCCGCCGCGACAGCCTGCTCCAAAGACTTGCGAGCCTCGGCATCCTTGCCCTGTAAACGTTGCAACACACCGAGCGCGTGCCATCCCGGTGCGAATTTCGGAGAATCTGTAACCACCTGCTGCATCTGTGTCTCCGCTGCGGACATATCCCTGCGCGAGTTCGCCAACGCCGTCTTCCAAGCGCCGCGTGACTTACCCGGCACCGCCCCATCTTCCGTAGTGATCTGATACGGGTCCGATACCTTGAACGACAAGATGATGGTGTCCAAACTCACAGTGGTGGTGGTGTGACCGTTCAGTCCGGATATATTCACCTGGGTCGAAGTATAGTCGGCGGAATTGACCTGAAGACGACACTGCTGGGTGTCTAACACGTCGATCATCATGCGCCACACATATTCACCCTTCTTGTTGGTGAGGGGGCCTGGAGTTCCGGTCAGACTATCACTGCAGGTTTTTTCAATGGATACCGTTTTGGTGGGAGGAGTTCCGTCCTTCATCAAGACTTTGCCGGAAAGAATGATAGGGGCCGGCTCGGCAAACATAGGCGTCAGCAAGCACGCAATCGCACAACCAGAAAAAAGGACTCGCGTAAGCAACATATACTCTCCGAATAAACTGGATTAAAAGACCTAGCCGCAAATACGACACTTCACATCTTAGCTCGATTCGCGCAACCGCACGCACTCGACCCTCGTCAGACGCGAAACGCCATTCTAAGGGGTACAACTATTTTGGGCTGCTCGCTCCATGCCAAAGCCACCCTTGGTTAAGGCATGATCTCCAGATCCAGTTCCGTGGGACCCTTGTCCAGGCTTTGCAAAAACGCTTGATCATCGCCATATTCCACGCTCCGCGAGGCAGGTGACGACAGGAATATCGTACTGCAAAACCGCCGCGAAGACACAGGCAACAAACTCGCGGCACGAAAACCTTGGAAGGCGGAATCGAATCCCGCAGCCGGTTCATGACTTACATAACCGGCCATTCCGGCAGGAATCAACTATGCGTGACCAGCACCGTCAGCTCCCCGCTCACATCAAATCCCTGCGTGCCCCCATCGACGCGCCACACTTCCCCAGCCTTCACCGGATTCCCGCCGATCTGACCACTGCCGTCCAACACCACGATCCGGCGTTCATAAGCTTCCGCGCTGAACTGTGTCGTGCCCCGTATCCGATGCCGCTCCGTTGTGAAATACGGACATTGAACCAGTAACTCCGCCTCATCCGAAATACTGGCAGGCTGCTGACGAGCCTCACAAGCTTGGAGACGACTCACGCGAACCCCGTGGTCCAGATGCAATTCGCGAGGCTTGCCATTCTCATACCGGCCGTAATCGTACAGCCGATAGGTGATGTCCGACGATTGTTGAATCTCGCACAACATCAGCCCGGCGCCAATCGCATGCACGGTTCCCGCAGGAATGAAAAACGTATCTCCCGGCAGCGCATCGTGCCACGCGAGCATCTGTTCGATCTCGCCCGACTCCGCAGCCGCGCGCATCTTTTCCGGAGACACATCCTCGCGAAACCCAGCAGCAATCTGCGCCCCAGGCTCAGCCCGCAGAATATGCCACATCTCGGTTTTGCCAAGTGAAGAGTGATGTTCCCGCGCGTAATCATCTTTGGGATGCACCTGCACCGACAGCTTTTCGGTAGTAAACAGGAACTTAATCAGTAGCGGAAATTCGGCGCTACCCTCAAACCAAACTTCGCCGATTTTAGCGCCAGTATTAGTAAAAAGGGGCTCCACGTGCGTGGAACCCCATATTTTCTCAACGATGCGACTCGGGACAAGCTCAATCATTTTAATCCAAGAAAAAGCTCAGGAGCCAGCATTCTGAATTCTAACTTCTCACTCCTAGCTCTACACGTGCTCCCGCATAAACTTCTCAATGCGATCCAGCCCGCGCTTCAGCTCTTCCATCGACGTCGCGTACGAGATCCGGATGTGATCCGCAGTTCCGAATGCTTCGCCCGGCACCACCGCCACGTGCTCTTCCGCCAACAACTTCTCGGCAAAATCCATTGACGTTACGATGCCGTTCTTGAAGGCCGCCGACACGTTCGGATACGCATAGAACGCACCCTTCGGCTCCTGGCATAGGACGCCCGGAATCGAACGTAGTCTCGGAATCACATAATCGCGGCGCTTGCGATATTCCGCCAGCATCCCTGCCACCGAATCCTGCGGACCCGTCAGCGCCTCATACGCACCCTTCTGCGCAATCGACGTCGGATTGGAAGTTGCGTGGCTCTGCAGCATGTTGATGCCGGAAGCCACCGCCTGAGGTGCCAGCACGAAACCGATGCGCCAGCCCGTCATCGCGTAAGTCTTCGACAGCGAACCCGCGACTACAACCGTTTCCTTCGCATCCGGGAACGAGGCGAGCGAGTAGCGCTCCGAGTCATACAGGAAGCGATCGTAGCATTCGTCGGTCAGGATCCAGAACCCGCGATCCTTCGCCAGCTTGAAGATCTTCTCCATCTCCGACTTCGCAAACACCGCCCCGCTGGGGTTCGATGGCGAATTGATGATGATCATCTTGGTCTTCGGAGTGACGTACTTCTCCACCTGCTCGCAAGTCAGCGTGAAGCCGTCGCTCTCATTCGTGTTGACGAACACGCACTTGGCAGCCGCGAAGTTGACCACGTCCTTATAGGTCACCCAATATGGCACCGGAATGATGCACTCGTCACCGGGGTTCAGCAACGCCTGAGTCAGATTAAAGATCGCGTGCTTGCCACCCACCGTCACAATGCACTCGCCCGGCTTGTAGCTGGTTTGATATGCGTTCTTATGAAAGTCGCAAATCGCTTGCTTCAGTTCCGGCGTACCGCTGATCGGCGTGTATTTCGTGAAGTTCTTATTGAGCGCGTCAATCGCCGCGTCCTTGATGTTTTTCGGCGTCGGGAAATCCGGCTCTCCGGCGCTGAAATCCACCACGTCGATGCCTTCACGCTTCAAGCGCCCAGCCTCGGCCGCAACCTTCATGGTCGAGGATTCGCTAATCCAGGAAATTCGCTCTGCTAACTTTTGCATTCTCCGTCCTTCACTTTCGACTAAAAACTTTCTGCTCGAACCTGCTCGGTAACCGCTCCCTATGGTCGCGGCTCTGTAAGTTGCCGCGACGCAGTATGCGTTACTGAGCCGCCTTGCCCGCAAGCGGGTGACCAAAGGGAGCGGTTATCCCCAACCACGAGAAAACTACTATTACGACGATGCCTTCGCCGCCGCATACCGCTGCTGCAACCTCTGCTCCACCAACGGCGGAACAATCCCTTTAATACTCCCGCCCAACGCCGCCACTTCCTTCACCAAATGCGAGCTGATGAACGAATATTCTTCCCCCGCCGTCAAGAACACCGTCTCAATCTCAGGCCGCAGACGACGGTTCATCAGCGCCATTTGCCATTCCAATTCATAGTCCGAAACCGCGCGAATGCCGCGCAGAATCATCTTCGCCCCGCGCGCCGCCGCGTAATCGGCCAGCAGTCCGTCGAACCCTTCTACTTCCACGTTCGGGTGCGACCGCGTTACTTCCCGAATCATCTCCAACCGTTCCTCCACGGAAAACAGCGGATGCTTGGACTGATTGCGCAGCACCGCGACAATCAATCGCCCCACCATTTTGCTACCGCGCGAAATAAGATCCAGATGCCCGTTCGTAATGGGGTCGAACGATCCCGGGTAGATGGCTACGATGGAAGATGACAAAAGGGGCCTTTTTCACGGCCAGTTTCGACAAAGGAACGCAAGTGAGACAGGCCAGACAGTAACAGCCATTCTACCAAACTGTCGGAAGCTCGACCCAGCGACTCCGCAGCAGTAGCTTCGACGTCTAGGTCGAAGAGGATGTGAGTAGCTCCGACCCCAAGGTCGGAGAAGCACCCCACCAGCAAGTCGAGCAGTTAAGCATGAGGAAGCGCAGGCTAAAACAATTGCCTTAATCGGCGTTCATCTGCGTTTATCTGCGGCTAAGTTACGCCTTCGGCTCTTCGTCCAGCGAGATTTTCAGAGCCTTCAGGAACTTCTGATCCTGCGACGTGAGCTCAATCTTGCCAACCTTGCGTCGCCCGCGTTTGGGCTTGGTCTCCAACTCGACCGCTTCCTCGGCTTCTTCCACCGAATCCGGGTCCAAGTCCTCGCCCTCTTCGCCGTCCGTGCGCTTATTGAACCCAATGGTAGCTTCCAACACCAGGAATACGTCGTAACCGGAGCGTTTGATGTCCCCAATTGCGGCGGCAATGCGGTCGGAGTCGGAGAGCGATTCATTAATCGCGTTGCCCAGCTCCTGCATAAGATCCTTTAGTTGGTCTTCCACTCAGATACCTCGTTCCGGACCGCCGGTTCACGTCAGGTCCAGCTCACCTACAGCATATCATCCTAGACCTACGAAAATGATGGGGGAATGCCGACAGAGCCACGCCGACACTACGGCGGTTTGCCTCTTGAGCAACCTATCGGCCCCCCAGCAGGATTCTGTATAACAACGCCGCATAATCCCGGGTTCCCAGAACGCAGGCCCTAACAGCTAGACGAAGCAGAGCAGCCGAAAGGGTACTACCGTCGTGGCTCGAGCACTTGGGCGCACCATGGCGGCGATCATGCCAACATCACGGTTCTGCCGCTGGAGCCGCTACCCCCCTCTGTTACCCTGAATCTCGTGCCCGTGGATCTACTAGTCTGCACAGCAACCGAACTGGAAGCCGCTCTCCTGCGCCCCCACGTCCCCGTCCTGGTAACAGGCATAGGCGCCGTCAACGCCGCCATCTCTCTAACCCGATTCCTCGAACGCGAAGGCGCAAACTCGGTGATCGTATGCGGCATCGCAGGAGCCTACCCCACCGCATTCAGCAACGGCCTGAGCATCGGCAGCGTAGTCTGCGCCGAATCCGAATGCTACGGCGACCTAGGCGCAAACTCACCGGATGATTTTTTCGACTTGCAAGCCCTAGGCTTCCCACTAATCGCGAGCCCGACACCCATCTACAACACCCTGCCCCAACAAATCTTCCCCTCTGCCCGCCGAGCCAAGTTCGTCACCATGAACACCTGCACCGGCACCGACGAAGCCGCCCAAAAAATCGAATCCCGCACCGGCGGCGAAGTAGAAAGCATGGAAGGCGCAGCCATAGCCCACGTCGCAGCACTGTACGGAATCCCCTGCGGCGAGATCCGAGGCATCAGCAACCGAGCAGGCCTCCGCGACCGCAGCACCTGGAGCATAAAAGAAGCGGCGGCTGCCGCGCAAGAAGCGCTTTTGCACTGGCTATCCCAACGCTAGCCGAACAATGCGAGCCGCAATGCGTTACGCGGACAGACGCTCAACACTCAGGTGCTAGCCGTGGCGCACGCACTCATGCGTGCCGCGTCGAAACTTTATCGACGCCTGCGCAGGACCAGAAAACAGTCAGACACTTCATCCGCATGCTGGCAGCATGACGATTCGCAAATTCGCGGACATCCGGAACGCGAATCCACATTGGAAGGCGGGTTCCCAACAGTTCCGAACCCCCGCCGGGAACCTTTCCCAGCTCTCGATCCTCACGACAACCGACCCGGCGTATACCCAAACGTCCCCTTGAACGCCGCGATAAACGCGCTCACACTCGCATACCCACAATCCATCGCCGCGTCCGTAACCGACGCCCCCTCCGCTAACAACCGAATCGAATCCAGCAACCGAGCTTTCTGCCGCCACATCCCAAAACTCATCCCCGTCTCATCCCGATACCGCCGCTCCAGCGTCCGCCGCGCGAGCCCATGCCGTTGCGCCAACTCATCCACCGTCTCATCATTCAGCGGCCGCGCCAATACACAATGCGCCAACGCCAACGCCCGCTCATCCCGAGGCATAGGCAACACCAACGGCGACCCCTCCGCCTCCGCCATCGCCGCCGTCACCTCATCCTCCAACAACCCGATCATCCGAGCATCATGCGCATCCCGACAATCCAACCCCGCGCGCTCCACCGCCCGTAAAATCAGCTCCCGCAGCAGCGGCACAACCTCCACCAGACAGCAATCTTCCTTCTGAAAACGAGTCAGAGCCGGAGACAGATACAGCGTCCGCATCTCGACCATCCCCCACATCCGAATCGTATGCGCCACCGAAGCCGGAATGAAGACCGCGCGCGACGTCGGGATCATCCATGACGACCCAGCAGTGGAAACCGTCATCGCCCCCGAAGTCGCATACAGCAGTTGATGCCACTTGTGCTGATGCGAGTCGATCCGATAACCCGACGCATAGTTCGTAGCCAGCGACCGAACCGCAAGAAACGGCTCCTGCTCAACCGTCAGCTTGGCTTTTTGCGGAACTGGCCTCGACACTTGGCGGACTTCAGACATTCTTTGTCAATCTATCGCAAGCAAAGATCGTCTGCGCAGCCGTGTTGATCGACGTTTCGACGAAGAGCTTGCT
>JBDTUY010000033.1:0-18241 GCA_040007495.1 Acidobacteriota bacterium
CAGCACCCAAATCGTCCGCATCCCAAGCTCGATCGCAGGCAGAATGTCGTTCTTGTAGGTATCGCCAATCATCACCACGTTTTCAGGCAGCACGCCCAGCGCCCGAAGGGCCTGTCGAAAGAACTCCGGGTCCGGCTTCATCACTCCTGCCTGAAACGAAAGAAACTGCTGTGGAGAAGCCGCCTCCTCAGCGAACTCGTGCCGAAAGTGCTCATAGAACGGAGCCCAGATGTTCGACAAATACGCCCGCAAAATATGGGCAGCCTCTAATCGCGCGATCGCTTCCTTCGCCCCAGGTAGAACATAAGCCTCGCGCAATTGTGCATCCCACAACTCCCTACACGCGCGAACCGCAGCCTCGGGATCGATCGCCAACTTCTCCGCGATCCTGTTCCCGAGCTCTATCGCAGTGGTTGACGGCGTCCGGAACAACAGATGCTCTAACTCCGGCACCGCAGCCTTCCCCAATCCGAGCATCTCCGCCAATCGCCGCGCAGGTCCGAACGGCGGACCATCGATCAGTGTGGAACCAATGTCGAACAAAGCAATAATGTCGCGCGGGTTCATCAGCCACCCACAACCGACGTGGCGCACGCGCTCACGCGTGCCGCGCCGAGACTCATCTCGACGCCTCCAGACCTACGCTCCATCGTTCCCTTTCCTATTCTCCTTCGCCCGTTCCGCCTTCATCTCAAACTCCTTGCGCGCAATCTCACGACCCAGATACAGTGCGTGCGCAATCTCTGACAGAGCCACATCCCGAGCCAACTTCCGCTCGATCTCCTCCGCCGACTTGCCGCGATACTCGCCAATCTTCATGCCGTCGAAGGAGTGCTCCACCACCAGTTCCCAAGTAGCTCGATCGAACGTCGTGGTGAACGCACCGTTCGGGTCCATGCGCGGCCCCAGCTTCCCGCTGGCATCGATCACCTCGTCCGATTCCTTGCCGTCTGCGACGCGCTTCGCGCGCGCAAGCGACGGCAGATCGATGCTGATCGAATGACTGATCACAGTCAACGCTCCAGCCTTTATGTCAGCTCTATCCGCGACGAACTTCTGAATCGCGATCAAGCCGTACACGTTTTCCGGCCATGCATCCAGCGCATTGTGGGACCGGAACGTAGCGGTCAACGTCAGCCGATCTTCAAATTTGCGGAAAAAAGCAGTCACAAAGCAGGGCGTATCCGTGCCCTCCGGCAGGTCGCGGCTGTTGTCCCACAAGGTGATGTAGGCGTGCCGCGAATCCGGCTTTTCCTTTAGCCTTTGTGCAGCGATCTCCAACGAATCGACGGTTACGCCATCGTGTTGAAAATATCCGCGTAGCCGATTCCCGTAGGTATATCCAAGGTCCGGTGGTTTCACCGCCTCTAGAATCCGCTGTTGATAGCCCTGAAACTTCTCCAGAGTGAAACCGAACTCCCGCAGCGTCTCGTCCGATTCCTCCACTGGATTCTCGATCACCACCTTGATGTTCTGCAGTTCCACACGACCTTCGGGTCCCGTCTTCTTCGCGACGATATTCCGATGCCCGAAGCGGTACAGACGGAAGATCAGCTCCGACCAAGCCTGCATAGGAGTATCGCGAATGATGGACTGCCCACGAGGCTCAGATGGATAGCGGGTAACCGCCGGTTCAGGTATCGGCGGAGGTTCGATACGCGCTGTGTCACACGGCTCGAACGCAGGCAGTCCTCGGAACAGTTCCGCAAATCCTGACTTGGTCGCGACATCGCCCAGATCGCCCAGCACGTGAAACTGAATCGGACGCGGGAAGTGCTGCGGAAGCACGCAACCATCGAGCGTTCGCGTGGTGTTGCGAATCCGAAACGCCTTGGCCCCCAGAAAGTCGACCTCTTCCAGGCCATGGGCAAAGAAGTTCAGCAGCCATTCGCGTGACCCGGAGAGATTCTTGCCAACGATAACAATGTGCCGAATCTGAGGGTTCCACAACAGATTGCGCAGCATCTGCGGCAGGCCATTTCCGTACAGATTCGCGATCACCGAAATGCGCGACGATTCCGGATTCAGGTCCACGCCTGCTTCTTCCAGAATCGTGACGGCGGACTCTACCTTGGACCACAGCGTAGTGATGCCGACGTCACCAGCGGGGTTTACGATCTTCAGACGGTCAGCGTAGTAGAGCGGCTCAAAGTGCATGTGAGGGAACTTTCCATTCTCACACGTACGCAGACGCCCCGCTAATACTCGCCCAGGGTCGAAGCCGTTATTCTGACTCCTGACTCCTGACTCCTGACTTCTGTCTCCTGACTCCTTTTTTACCCCTTCGTGATCTGCGACGGATCCGCACCCACGCGACCTGACCCGGCCGTAGCCGCATGGGCCAGCGTGAAATTGAACTGAATACTCGGCAGCGCCGGAATGGGCGAGGCTTTGTCTTCCGCCTTAACTGACGTCACCAGCGATTGAGTCACGCCGAACACCGTATCCGAATCGATGTGGTCGTCTTCAGCCAAATACAGAGCAGTGACCAGTTCGCGATAGCCGTCCGCACCCACCAGGAAATGAATATGCGCCGGACGATATCCATGCCGCCTCTGCGCCCGAATCATATCCCCCACCGGACCATCCATCGGAATCATGTAACCCAACGGCACAACCGTGCGCATAAAATACCGGCCTTGGGCATCCGCATGGAAGTGGCCGCGTAAATCCATCTCCGATGGATCATGCTGCTGCAAGTCGTACTTTCCGGTTTCATCCGGCTGCCAAATTTCGACCGAAGCATTTGGAATCGGCTTGCCCGCTGCATCCACCACTTGTCCGTAAATCGCTACCTCAGGTGCGCCGGTGGGGTTGGTTACAATCGACGCGCCCAGTTCCATATTTGGCGAATCCTGTCGATAGAACGGACCCAGCAAACTGGTCTTCGTCCCGTCCTCGATCGCGCGGCCATCGTGCAGTGCATTCACCAACGAACTGAACCCCAGCGTGTCCGACAGGAGAATGAACTCCTGCCGGAATGGCGTGCATTTCTGCCCCACCGCCGTCAGAAACTTGACGCCTTCCAGCCATTCGTCAGGCGTGAGATCCACCTCGCGCGCGAAGGAATGCAGATGGCGTACCAGGCTCTCCATGATCTGCTTTAAGCGCGGATCTGCCGTTGTGGACATCTGCTCTAAGGCAGCGTCGGTGATGGTGTTTTGGTCAATGGCTCGCATAAGTCTCTCTTGGAAATTCTGTCACATTCAATCAGACTGCGGTGCGCTTAGGCCTTCGGCTTCTCTTGGCTCATCAGCGGCCACATTTTGAAAAACTCGGCGTAGAAGATGAAGAACGGGAAAGTGACCGCCAGCATGGCCGACGCCACCCAGCGCTCCAGGTCGTTACCCGGAGGTCCCGCGGTCAGGTGACCAGTCACGGTGGGTAACAAAGCCTCATACATCCGCTCCAGCAGCGTTCCGACAACCGCAGCGGACACCGCATTGGCTACGCCCTTCACAGGCTGATGCAGCGACGCAAATACGGAGTTGTGCATCATGTTCAACATTACGATGGTCCCGAAGACGAATGGAATCGGCACCCGGATCAGGAACATCATCGGGTCCATGCCCATCGAAACCACGCCGATGTAATAGGCTCCGCCGCCGATCACGACTGCGAGCAAAGTCCATACCACGCCCAACGTCGGCTGCTTCATCAAACCTGGCGAAGTCGTCAGTGGCCACAGATCGAAATGCAGCAATAGAAACAACACGGCCACAACGGTTACATACACGACCATCGCATCGGTCCCGTTGAACATGCCCCCCGGGTCCGCCGCCGCCACGTATACCGGAGCGCCCTTCATGAAATCGAAGTTGAAAAGCACCCGAAACAGCCCATAATTCACCACGTAGCATGCGACCCACATCGCAATGCCCGAAGCGACCGGATTCTTGAACATCGCGGTAAACGGCCAGCCTCCGAACATGATCGCCATCCAGAACATCACCACCACGCTGACGATCATGCATAACATCAGCATCGGAGCGGGTGGGCTAACTCCGGCCCCCGCCACTTGCCACATAATCGGCGCGATAATCGCGGCTCCAACAACCGTTACCAAGACCAGCAGCAGCCCTTTCATCGGCTGTGCCATCTTGCTCGCAAAGGCCGGATTCGCGCCCCACGCAACACCAACCACGATCTCCATCGGGATCAAACAGATCAGTAGGTAGGAGACCCACCCGGAAAATTGGGCGAAGTCGAACAGCGATATGAAACCGAGCGAAATGACGATAACTAATGCTGTGGCAACAAGGCCGAGCGCGGGCTGCTTCATGAACCGTATCCCCCTGCGAAATAAACTAGGCTGAGCCGAGTTACTATATCACAGCCTAGTCGGGAAACGTCTTCCGTTTATCTTGTGGTGCCCATAGAGCGCTAGTTTTGCTTCAAGCAGACTTGCGGCGTTTCATGACCGCCATAGCCACCAACCCCACACCGACGCCCACCACTGTAGTTGGCTCGGGTACACCAGACTGTTGTCCGAAGTTCGTGGTCAATTGCACCAGGATGTCCTGGGTACCCACCGCAGCCAGAGCTTGTACACTCGAGGCACTCACCATCGGACCGCTACCCGTCAAGCTCGTCAGCATGGTCGTTGCCAGATTGAACACCGCAATGTTGGACCAGTTTCGGTACTGGACGTCGCCCGTTGCCAGATCGTAGCTGCCTATGGTCTGTGCGTTTTCACGAACAATTTCCCATAACGCCACTTGCAGTGCCGCTCCGGTGGGTGTCAACCGCCACCGAAAAATCAGGATAATAGCGCCCCAACAATTCCCGAATGACATCCGCTTTCGCCACACCCATCCCGCCTATATTAGTGGTGCCTTGGTCGAGAGGAACCAGCGAATAGATGGCATCCTGTCCAGGCGTCAGAAACTCGCGAGGCTCAATGCAAAACGTGTAGAAAGACAAAGGCACATTGGCCGGACTGCCAGCCTCCGTGAAAAAGTGAAATTGACCGGGATCTTGCCCATACCAGTTCGCTCCACCATCCACTGTCCGATCCACTGTGACCGGCGTACTGTAGGCGGGGTCGAACTCGACGTAAACAGTGGTCCCGTGAGCCAGACTACCCACGGCAATCAGAGATGCGAAGGAGACGGCAGCCCGTCCAACAAGAGATCGTATAAGCATGCATTCAGTATTCCCTGAGACGCATGTATGCAAAATCGGGAAAGCCTATATTCGGCAGATGAACTAACCCTAAGGGTATTCTAGGTAATATGCCTAACAAGGACCTGAGTACTAAGGTCAAGGTCGTGCAGGCACTAAATCCCGTTTTTTGTGGGACTTGTGCGCCTAAGGTCAGGAGTACTGGCTGTATCCGGGTCCTATCTTGGCATCGGTATTGTTCGGAACGCTAGTTCGAAACTCTTTGCCGCTCGAATGGGGTCGCCAGGTACTTCTCGGCCTCATCCAACGCGCCCTGCGTGTTGTCACGAGTTCGCACCGCTTGCCGATATTCGTTCACCGCGCGCGTCCGATCACCGGTGATGTCGAAAATCTTCCCCAGGTAAATGTGCGACCACACCTCTACCCACATGGGCACCAAATCGCCCGACAGCACATCGCGAAACGCATTAGCAGCCTGTTGCAGATTATTCTGCAGGTAGTACACCTCAGCCACCCGATAGTGCGCAAGGGAGCTATTGCGCTTCACCTGCAGCGCCTTCTCATACTCGGCGATCGCATCCCCATACTCCGCGATTTCGACGAACTGCTCGCCGCGCCGGATCGCGACCGCTACTCGCATATCATCGTCGTAACGCAGGACTTCCCCGCCCGGGTCCAGTACGATGTCCTTCGGCTTACCAAAAGTGTCCAGTGCGAACTCGGTTGAGGTGCCTGACACCACCACGGTCTTCTCTTCGGGATTACCCTCGGTCTCGATCCTAAGTTTGACCGGCATCCGGAATAAATCCAAGTCCTGAGTGATCTTGCCATTCACACGGAATCCGTCTTTGGTACGGAACGTCGTGTACTCCATGGTGAATTCCGGAGCCCCGCTCGATTCAATCCATTGCAGGAAGAAGCCAGTCAGGTTCTCGCCCGTGATCTTCTCGGCGACATCTTTTACCTGATCGGTGGAAACGGTTTTCCAGGCGTACTGTTCCGGAATCGCCTTCAGGATCGCCAGGAACTTTTCATCACCCACCAGGCCGCGCAACATATGCAACGTCGCCGCACCCTTGCCGGCCGTTACCGCCCAATACTCCGGCGAATAGTCTTCCAATCGCCCACTCTGGATCACCGGCGGTTGCTGCACCGTCAGGGCCTCGATGTAAGTCTCGTGAATCAGGGTATTGGCCGCAGCCTTGCCGTCGGTCTCCTCCGCATACAGGATCTCCGCGTAGCGAGCCATGCCATTCTGAATCCACATGTGATTGCGCGAGGCAGGCGAAACCAGCGTGCCCCACCACTGCCGCGCCACCTGATTCGCCACTACTCGCTTATTCACCTGCGAACCGATCGTTCCCGGTGAAAGAAAGATCAGCCCTGGTGCCGAGTATCCGTTGGGGCTACCTGCTTCTGTTTCGATCACCGCGATCTTTCGGCTTGGCGGCAATCCGAAGATACCGGTGAAGTACTCCGTCGCGTGGCCGATTTCGGCCCCATACATCGCCGCCATCTTCGGGTCCGTACGGAAGTAGAAGCTTCCGTCCATCCCTCCGGCATTGATTTTTTCAGGATCGCCCTTCACAATGGCAATGCTTCCCGGAAAAGACTCCTGCGAGAAGTCGAATTTGAAAAAGCCTCCGCCCGCCGCATCCAATCCGGCTGATTCAATTCCGCTGCCTACAACCCGATACCCTCCCGGTACGGATACCTTCACATCGGCACGAAAGCGTTCAATGCCGTAGTCGTAGACAGGAAACCAGCGCCCTGGGTACATCAGGTAGGCATAGTCGGGATGGATCGCAGCGAACTTGATACCCCACACCGGAGACTCTTCCGCGCCGGTCAACTTACCCGCATAGTCGAACGTGAGCGACGCAGCCTGCCCCTTGGCAAACGGCTTATTGGCGGTCACGCGAATCGTCATATCCGTGACCGATTTTTGCGTCTGCACCGCCTCACCCGCGCCGTCCACCACGCTGTGCAATTCCAATGCGTTATTCAGCCCAAAGGTGATGTCGCTGGCATCATCAATCGGCGTGAAGTCAACCTTTACCACCGCACGCAACGTCTGTGCCGCCGGATCTACCGTCGCATCAATCGTGTACTTCTGGATGTCAATGCGGGCATCGGATCGCCGGGCCTGCCCTGACGCAAGCATAGCCATAGCTGCCATGAAAGCAACTGCGTTTCTCAAGCTGTGCGCCATTCTCACTTTATTCCCTTCACTCGCACTATCCCGCTCGGACCTCAACGTGTCTCGCGACCCGCCAGAACCCGTTCCGCCCAATCCCCAGCGGCTTCCATCGGATCGTGCTCGCTCGACAGTTGCTGAGCCACGGCTCGCAATTCCTCAAGCATCTTGCTCCGCGCGCCCGCATCCAGCATCAGCCGCAGACCTTCTTTCGCGATGCTCTCCGCCGTCATATCCTGCTGAATCAGTTCGGCGACCACCCGGCGTCCGGCCACCATATTCACGCCCGACAGGAACGGAGCCACCACCATCCAGCGCCCTAGGTACCAACTTAACGCGTTTACCCGGTAAAAGGTCACCATCGGGGTTCCCAGCATGGCCGCCTCTACCGCAACCGTGCCGCTTTTGACCAGTGCCAACTCTGCATGGGCCAAAACGTCCCAGGTGTGAACGCCCGTAAGCCCACTAATAGTATGGATGGACGCCGCGCGAATTGGTTCCCAAAAACTTGGGTCCGGGCTCTCAAAACCCTTCGGAACTGCAAGCACTGGAACGAAATCCACCTGCTCACGCATCTTCTTGACCGCCTCAATAACCGTGCCCATGTGCCGGGCAATCTCCCCGGTCCGGCTGCCCGGCGCAACCGCGACGATCCGGCTGCTTTCAGGAATCCCCAGCTTCTGGCACAGTTCCGCGCGCGACAACTGCGGCTTGGCGAGCCTCGCCAACGGATGTCCTATATAGGTTGTCGGAACCCCTCGGTCATTGTAAAAACGTTCCTCGAAGGGGAAAATGCACAACAGACGGTCGATCGTCTTCCGCATCCCGATCACGCGCCCACCCCGAAACGGTCCAATCGCCCGCCACGCCCAGGCCTGCGGCGCAATCAGGTAGAGCACCGGCACGCCCATCCGCTTCAGCTTCTTGGCGAGCTTCAGATGAAAGCTCGGATAATCCGTCAGAATCGCGAGATCGGGCTTTTCGACCTCAGCCGCTTTAACCACCTTCTTAAAAAGGCCATAGATCCTAGGAATATGGGCAATTACTTCCACGATCCCGATCACGGCCAGCGACCTCTGGTCGATCACTGCCCGCACCCCAGCAGCCTGCATGCGCGGTCCCGCGCACCCGAATAATTCCCACTCAGGATGCCGCTGCTTCAGGATCTCAGCCACACGCGACGCGTACAGGTCGCCTGAAGCCTCCCCGGCTGAAATAAGAATCTTCACCAGATAACCAGTGTAGTTCGCAGGTCATGAAGCGCGGAACGGAGCGGCCCGGATGCACTCATCCCCGCTGCGTGATAGCCTACCGGCATGGTGGCTAACATCACTTCTTCGCGTCGTCCTCTGCGAATCGCGTATCTTGCGCTGGCCGTCGTAGCCTGCATAGTTCCCGTGATCGCTAGCGAACAAACTAACAACTTTGTCCGCGCAGCAGATAGCGGCGATCTCACTACGGTAAGTGCACTCCTCCAATCAGGCATTGACGTTAACTCCGAAGGTTCCCCAAAGAAAGGTTTCCCGTCTTCCACTGCCCTAGTCGCGGCTTCCCGGTCCGGCCGTCTGGAAGTCGTACAGGTTCTTCTGACAGCCAAAGCCGACGTCAACATCTCTGGAGGCGCGGCGCTAATAGCCGCGTCCGGACAAGGAGATGCCAAAGTCGTGGGAGCACTGTTGGCCGCTGGAGCCGACCCCAACCTCGACACGGGATTAACTCCGCTTACGGAAGCAACACTGCAGAACCATCTGGAAGTCGTTCAAGCCCTTTTAGCCGCGAAGGCGAAGGTCGACGCGAAGGGAAAAACTTCGATAGGTAGACCTCTCTTCGAGGCGTCGATGCATGATCGGCTCGCGATCCTCCAGGCTCTAGTGGCAGCAGGAGCCGATGTTAATGCAATCCAGACCACGGATGGCAGAACGGCGGTAATGGCTGCGGCGGCCGGCGTACAGCCGGGTGGGGTTCGTGTGCTGATTCAAGCCGGAGCCAATGTGAACGCCATGACCTATTCTGGGGTCACTCCTTTAATGATCGCCGCAGGGCGAAACGATTCAGCACTCGTAGAAGCGCTGCTGGCCGTCCACGCTGACGCCAACGGAGGCTTTCGAGTTTGCAGCAATGCTTTTCCCGCGCCGAATCCAGGCAGCACTTCTGGAATAAATGGAGCGAATGCGATGGGGCTTTTCAGTACCCTGGCAGGTAGCTCACCGCTCGGAGTTGCTTCGGCCGTAGGAAATCTGACCGTTGTGCGAGCCCTGCTAACCGCCAAGGCAGACGCAAATCGAGTGCAGTGCGACGGGAAAACGGCATTACAGATAGCCCGCGAGAACGGCCACCGGGAGGTAGCAACACTTCTGGAAGCTGCCGGTGCAACCCGCTAACCCCATCTCCCGAAGCCTCCTCGGCCGAGATTGGAAGCTTTATCGGCTACTGCATTCGGCCAGGAACAATACGGAAACGCTTCCGACCCTGGATCCTATAGGTTTCAAAGTCGCTGTGATCGATGGTGAGGATAGTGGTCAGTGAATGACGTGACGCAAGATAAACCAAAGTCGCATCCGCGAAATCCATCGGACGGTCCCAATATTTCGACATCAACGCATGGACCTCAGGCATTTCAGTCTCATCGATCGCAGCCACAGAAATCGCGCCGGACCGGATGAAGGCCCACCCTGCTTCCATCTCCTTGCGCCCCTTGTCCGCTAGGTGAAATACTTCCGTCAGTACGGCCTCTGAGGTCAACAAGGGCAGTTGCAAATGGCGTAACGCTGCTACGCAAGGTTTATGCCAGGGCTCCCGCGGATCTAATAAAGCAACAATCGCGCCCGTATCGATCAGCGCATTACTTGCCATATTTCTTTCGCAGTTTCGCCTGAACGATTCCCCGGACTCGTGAAGCTCGATTCGTTTCTTCGCCTGTCCAGGTCCCAGCGCAGCGCAATACGGCGGCGTGCAAGCGCTTCTGCTCTTGCTCGTCACTTTCCGCAACCGCCTGTCTTTGCAGCCAATCACGAGCGGCGTTGTCCAGCACCTTCGACATCGGTACCTTGCGCGCCCGAGCCTCCGCTTCCAATTGCGACTTCAACTCGCTAGAGAGACGCCAACTGTAGACCTCAGTCCTCATGCACTACACTGTAGTGCAAGGCACGCATCGGAACAAGGTGGTCTCTCAGCTCAGTCTTCCTCTTCCTCTAAGGACTGGCTAACCCGAAACACATGCCCATCCGGATGCCGCAGGTGAACCTCTCGTACACTCCACGGCATATCCGTGGGCGGCCAAGTGACTTCGATCCCCTGTTTCAAACACGACTCATAGACCGCGTCGGCACTTTCCACACCAATCGAGATCCACACGCCCTTATCGCCACGCTCATCGCCGTTCGGACCGAAGGTCACCGGCGAAGGGCCCTTGCCGCGCCCACCCTGCGCATCCACACACATGAAGATTGTGAAATCGCCTGAGCAAACTCCACCGAAACCAGGAGGATTGCCCCACTCAAAAGTCTTCTCCCATCCGAGCTTCGCGAACCACGCAAAACTCTCCTGAAGGTTCGAAACATTCAGAATCGGGTTCATCGATTTCGCGAGCATAGACGCATCCTAACATGCACATCGGATTGCACGCATCCGACGTGGCGCACGCGCTCGGCGTGCCGCGTCGAGACTCATATCGACGCCTTTCCGCCTTCCCAAACTCTTCACAACGTAGGCGACGAATCCCCCAACAAAGCCTCCCGCACGATCTTGATCGGAGGAAACCCCTGCTGCATAAACCGGTTGTGAAACTCCTCTAACGTGAACGCCGGCCCTTTCAGCTTGCGATAGTCCTCACGAAGCTTCATGATCTGCAGCTTCCCCAGCGTGTAGTACAAGTACGTCGCGTCGGACGTCCCACGCTTGGTCTCCCGCACCGCCGTTTCATGCGTCTGATAACCTTCCTTCTCAAAGAAGGTGATCGCGTCATCGAACGACCGTTTGCCCGTATGCATCTCGATCCCGATAATGTAGCGGGCATCCCGCAGCAGCGCATCCTGCAACTGCCCCAAACGGACCTTGGGATCGTCGCCGCCGTATCCCTCATCCAACATCATCTGCTCCGAATAATGCGCCCAACCCTCCGCATTCGAATTCGCCCCCAGCAGCTTGCGGACCTTCGATGGCACCTGCTGCATCCACTGAAACTGCACATAATGCCCCGGATAGGCCTCATGTATCGCCGTGCTCAGAATCGTGCCGCGATGGAAGCCACGCAAAAAATCCTCCACCCGCTCCGCCGACCAATCTTTCTCCGCCAGCGTGACGTTGAAGTACGCCTCCTTGGCCTGCCTCTCATATGGACCGGGCGTATCCATCGAAGCAAACGTCAGTGCGCGCATGAACGGCGGCGTCTCTTCCAATATCGGAGGCACCTGCGAAGGAATCGTCACGATCTTCTTCTCCGTAATGAACTGCCTCAGCCCATCCAGCGTCGCGCGAAACGCCTCCAACACCCCATCCGCCTTGGGATGATCCAATTCCAACTGCGTTAAAATCTCGCGCGGCATTTTCTTGGCATCGATCTTCCCAGCGACTTCCGCGAACTTCTTCTGATTGGCCCGCAGATCCGCATATCCGATCTCCAGCAAGCGATCGAGCGGAATATCCACCATCTCCTCATACAGCAACTTCTTCGCGTAGTTATCCGCACCCAGCCGGAAGTCGCCATTCGACCTCGGCAGAAGATCGGACTTCAGCCATTGCCCGTAATCCCGCAGCGCAGCCATCACCGCTGCGTTGCTCTGCTTGAAGTCGTCGAGTAGCTTCGCCCCGCGCTTCTTACTCGCCGAGACTTTGTTGAACGCCAAAGGAACATCGTGTTCGAAGAACGAGATATTTCCCTCCATCTGCGCAATCGCGATCTCGGTATAAATCTTCGGAGGATTCTTCAGATTGAGCCGAGCATCCTGCAGCACCTTCGGCATCGCCTTCTCACGCTCGATCAACGATGCCAATCGATCCTCAGGCGAAGCGAACGTCCGGCTCATGATCGTGAACGCGCTGCTCGTAATGCCGCTCGAATAGTGGTCCGGATCGCGCTCCCACATCCGGATCGTATCCACCTCCAACTGGCTGGCGCGAAGATAGCTCAGCACCAGTTGCCGATCCGCTTTGCCCACCGCATCCTGTGGTTCCGGCATGGTGTTCAACGCGATCAGCCAGGATTGCAGCGCCGCGCTCCGATTCTCCATCCCTGCCCGCGAATAATCCTCCAACTTCCCGTCGTACTTGTGAATCCCGGAAGCAGTCGCCGTCGTCGGATTCAACGGGAAATAGTATTGATCGAAAAACTGGTCGTAGAGCGTTTCGCCGTGTCCAAAAGAAGCCATCACTGAAGTAAGCATGATCGTTAGACTCAGGTATCTCACTCTTTCAATCTACCCCCACCGGGCCTAACATGCCATAGAATGTAAAT
This sequence comes from Acidobacteriota bacterium, assembly GCA_040007495.1. GTDB lineage: Bacteria > Acidobacteriota > Terriglobia > Bryobacterales > Bryobacteraceae > Palsa-187. Next base: position 12,774 of record JBDTUY010000033.1, read on the forward strand.
TCCGGAGCAGCCACAGTGACCCGACCATTCTTCGCTTTCTTCATCGCTACCCTAGCGTTCGCGCAACCTCCAGCCGCACCGGCGAAACCCTCAGCCGCTCCTGCCAAACCGGCCGAAGCCCCTTGGACCAAGAAGAACGCCCTCGGCGAGCCGGACCTGAGCGGTGTCTGGCAGCAGCGCTTCCGCGATAAAAATGGCCGACCCGTAGTGGGCCTCGACCTGGCAGACTTCGCCGACATCCCGTACCAACCGTGGTCCAAGGAAAAACACGCCTACAACAAAACCCCGCAGGGCCAATCTGCAGATCCCGAAACCGCGTGCCTGCCCGCTGGCGTTCCCCGCGCAACCGGGCTCCCTTATCCGTTTCGATTGATGCAGAGCCCGGGCCTGATCGCGATGCTGCTCGAAGGCAACGTCCACAGCTATCGCCTGATCTTTATGAACCAAACCCATCCGAAGGATGTGCAACCCTCATGGATGGGACACTCCATCGGCCACTGGGAAGGCGACACACTGGTGGTCGACACGGTGGGCTTCAACGATAAGACCTGGCTCGACCCCGGCGGCCACGTACACACCGAGCAGTTGCACACAACCGAGCGCTTCACCCGTGAGACGGAAACCGGCCTGCGCTACGAATTCACCATCGACGATCCCGGCGCCTACACGAAGCCCTGGGGCTGGAACTACGTCCTGGAAGGCCACCCCGACTGGGAAATCATCGAATACGTCTGCAACGAGAACAACCGGGACCTGGATCACCTGGTCCAAGGCCCGAAGTAAGGTTCCGGGGCCTCTCACCAGCAACCGCCCGCCAACGCACCGCACGCGATCGGTCCACAATCCCGACGAGCCGCGACGGCAGGGAGCGGAGTGGTCCAGCAATCCACAATCACTCTGTGCAAATGTGGCGCACGCACGAATGCGTGCCGCGTCGAGACTCCTATCGACGCCTCGACCCTAAGTACTCTCCCCCCTTTCAGCACAGCAACCTCCCAATCCCGCTTCAGGTATCATGAAAGCCATCCCAACCGCAGGAGCAATCCCCATGACCCGCCACGCCTTCGCCATCCTAGCCAGCCTAACCCTAGCCACACTCGCGAGCCTCTCCGCGCAGGACCTCACCATCACCACCGTCCGCATCGTAGTGGGCAACGGCACCGTGATCCCGCGCGGCTCCATCGTCATACGTGCTGGCAAGATCGTCTCCGTAGCCTCCGGAGCACCGACCGCCACGGTAGGCACCGTCATCAACGGCGGGGGCATGACCGTCATGCCCGGCTTCATCGATGCCCACCGCCACATCAATACCGGACCCAATGAAAAGGCGCAGATGCAGGCACTGCTCGAAGCCGGCTACACCACGGTGATGTCCGGAGGCGGACCCGCGGAAGGCAACATCACACTGCGCGATCACATCGACAAAGGCGTCATCAACGGACCCCGCATCATCCCAACCGGCTCGATTCGCTTGACCACACCCACTGGCACCATCACCCCCGAAGCCGCCCGAGCCGAAATCCAGAAGATGGCCAAACTAGGTATCAAGTTCACAGGCGAGATCTCGCTGACTCCCATCCCAGGTCCCAGCGAAAAGGAGGTCGAAGTCCTCCGCGCCATCGTCGATGAAGGTAAGAAAGCAGGCGTCATGATCCAGGCCCACGCCGTAAGTTCCAAGGCCATGATCGCGGCCATCGACGCCGGAGTGCCCTTGCTGGTCCACCTGCCGAACAAAGATTGGGTCAGTAAAGAAGACGCCAAGAAGCTAGCCGCATCCGGCACCAAGGTCCTCGGCACAGTAGGCTTCGGGACCCCGGTATTCGGCGTCTTCGCGGACGACAACAAAGCCAGGTTCCGCGACGGCCAACCATGGCCGGAGAAGATCGTCGATGGCGTCCGCCTGGGTGAAGAAGCCGGCTACATGCCAGTAAACGCCCGCACCGTCTGGGACGCAGGAGCCATCCTCGGCTATTGCACCGACACGACATACGAACCCAAAGCCGCCCTGGAACACGAACTCCGAGCCATCAACCCCATGTTCTCCATGCAGGACATAGTCAAGATGATGGGCCCCAACACAGCCTCCTACATCCAAATGTCCGACCAGTTAGGAACGCTAGAAGCAGGCAAGCTAGCCGACGTGATCCTGTTAGACGGCGACCCGATGGAAGGCTACTGGAACATGCTGAAGACCAAGGTAGTGATCAAAGGCGGCGTGGTGGTCGTTGATAAGCGATAACCGAGTCACGCCGAGGAAACGACCTCAATCTTGATGTTTACCCGAATCCTAGTTCTTTCTTGAGCTGCTGGACTTGTTCTTTTCCATCAGTCCAAGGCGCCATTTGAGCGAATAGCATTTTCTCTTTGAGGCGCGGGTCACGTGCGTCAAACCGAAGACTGGTAATGATCGTTGCCATCAAGGCCATATAAGACTTAGTGGCAATGATAAATGACAGTCCCGCCATCGAGTGGTAGTGAGTATCTGCGACCTGTGAAAATCCAGTCAAACCAGAATGGACGTACCAGCTTAGGCGGGGATAGTCGATTGCGTATATTTCATCAAACGGGTTTCCAACCTTTTCGACCCGTTTCTCCAACTTGAGTAGAGACCAATGTTTTACGTCGGGTCGATTGGGCCACAAGTCATCCCGCAACGACGTGATACGGTCACCTTCACTCGCGACAAATTCCTGGAATGTAGCTTCATTCACTTCTGCGGCCGGATTTAAACGCTTGAATCTCACGATCGCGTGGGCTGAGCGCATTTTCTCAACCTCGACGAAAGCAACTATCTTCTCGGGTGCGCGGGGCACCAGATCAATGAGTGCGGCGTCGATAGCAATTTCAAAGAGACTTCGAGTTGCGCCTGCTATCGCTTGGATGTGTTTGACATGATTTAGTGCGAGGATGGACTCGACGCTTGCAGTGGTCCGCCAATAGTTCGCCACGAGGCAGTCGTCCCGCTGATCTAGTTTGAACTTACCACCGACAAGAGGACGAATCTCGATCTTGTCAAACTTGTTCAGGCTTATGAGGCTCGATAGCCATTTTGACGTATCTGACACGGCGTTCACAGTAGGCATTTCAAAGGTAACTATGCGAGCTATGTGGCCCAATTCCAGCAAAAAATTAGGGACAATTCGTACCAGTAACGTCGCGCTTCCAAAAGTTATCGATCGGATCTGCCGCAGTCACGCTTTGCCAGTCGTGCCAGTCTCAATCGCCGATTCCAAATCATTCACAGCAGCATCACTCGGATGGGGCAGCCCTCGAAGAACTTCAAGCAAAGCCCGTGGTGACGCCGGATCGACGATCAGCGTTCGCAATCGCTCGACCGCCAGTTGCTCAACGCTCTTGTGTTGGGACGCAGCAATTCCCTCAAGTCCGCGAGTAAGATCATCTGGGATTTGGATCGTCACTACGGTCATTGTCGCACGCTGCAAGAAAATCGTGGCCGCAAGGGATTCCGCGCCAAAACCTTTTCCATTTGCTCTGATTTCAATAACCTGGACGATTCGTCCCCCCGGAACATCCACTCCCACATCTATCCTCAAGCCAGGAGTTCAGCGCTCAGGTCAACGGAGAGCTGGACCGGTCGAACCCGCAAGGGTGAAGCGCAGTATTCATGACACTGTTGCGACGGCCCGTCGGTTTTTACCGTGCGCGTGATCTGTTAGCTAGTACATGACGAGCCCCTAGCGGTTGTGGGTTAAGAAAGCCGTCTTCCTGCTGTAGGAAGTCAAACGATAACAGCTCGGGACGTCCCTAAAGCATGCTTCCGTCCGCATGCGTCAGCGCCATATATAGAGTAAGCCCCGTCCCGTTAGGGCGGGGATAAGAAGTCCAACTCCGCTTGGAGCCACACGCAAGAGACCCCTCAGAAAGGGGATCTCCATCGATCGCCGAGTTTTCGCCAGCCGTAGTGTGCCCCCCGCCGATCCACCGCTTGTGCGCCACAGCCACCAACGCTATACTGAATTCCGATCCGAAAGGAGAACGAATGCGCTTGAAACCCATTGGTGTTCTAGTCATAGGCCTGCTGCTCGCGGCGTCCGCCGCCTTCGCGCACCACTCTTTTGTGATGTTCGATACCGGCAAACAAGTCGCGGTCTCTGGCGCCGTGACGACATTTGAGTGGACCAATCCTCACACTTATATTGAGATGGACGTGACGGGCGAAGGCGGTACGGTGAAGCACTGGAGCGTCGAGCTAGGCAGTCCCAGCATTCTCCGCAACAGCGGCTGGAACCACAAGTCGCTGAAGCCCGGCGACAAGGTCACGCTGACCATCAATCCGCTGAAGAACGGAAACCCCGGCGGGCTCCTGGTATACGCCCAGTTGCCGGATGGCAACAAGCTTGGCAACGGACCCGGACGCGAACCCGGACCAAGTAAAGCGAAGTAACAGGGCCTCTATGAAATTTGCATATGCTACCGCGTTACTCCTGGCTAGCGCAGCGACCCTCCCCGCTCAGACCACACCCGATCTATCCGGCGTGTGGAGCCCCGCCAATCTGCGTGGACCCGCCGCTCCTCCGGCACCCACACCGATTTTATTGAAGCCCGGATACAAGGAAAAGTTCGACGCGCGCAAGGTGCAGGAACGCGAGGCTAGCGCGCGCGGCGAGCAACTGGTTGGTGCCCGCGGTCTATGCGACCCCTACGGCATGCCCGGCATGATGCAAGTCGCTTCGTACCCAGTGGAGATTATTCAGACTCCCAAGCAAGTCACTCTGATCGCGGAAGCCTTCAGCGAAGCGCGTAGGATCTACATGGGCAAGCCCCAACTGCCTTTGGACGATATCGACCCCGGTTACTACGGTCGCTCCGTCGGACATTGGGACGGCGACACTCTAGTTGTCGATACACTCGGCATCAAGGACTCGATCCAGGGTTACCAAGGAATCCCGCACAGCGAAAAGATGCACATCACAGAGCGTATTCGCCGCACTACGCCGGAAGCCTTGCAGGACCAGATCACCATTGAAGATCCAATAACGTTGGAAAAACCGGTCACCTACACGCTATCCTACAAACTCACCCCGAACTACGAGATGGTCGAGTTCGTGTGCGAAAATAACCGGGAATATGTGGACGAAAAAGGAGTCGTGCGTTTGAAGTTGCACGACAAGTAGAGGAATTCCGTCATGTTGAAACCAACGGCATCGCAACAGTCTTCGCAGATCAAATGGATCGCCCGAGTCAGCCTCGCGGCTGCCGTGATCACGGTGAACCTCACAGCCCAATCCCCCGCGCCGCTCGACGAAAAGGGAGTTGCTCTCGGCGCCCTCGCACCTGCCGCCATCGCCAAGCCACGGCCAAAGGCTCCGTTCGATTTGACGGGCACCTGGCTCCACGCAGGCGGACGGGACAATCCGTGGCAATTCGCCGCCCCGGCTGGAGCCAAGCTTACGCCCTCGGCACAAGCCGAAAATGACGCTTATAAGAAAGCCGTCGCAGCCGGAAAG
>JBDTUY010000034.1:0-18155 GCA_040007495.1 Acidobacteriota bacterium
CGAAGGCACCCGGCGTGATGGAGTATGGACGCGTGCCGAACGCATCGACGCCTCGGGTAAGTTTGCCGTCTCCGTTCAGGTCGTAGATCAGGTTTTCTCCGCCTGGCCCGCACGCTTCACCCGCTCTGCCCTGCGCCCGCAGGATGCCGAGGGTTATATTGAGCGTGGAAATTCTCATCTGGCAATGGAAGAAGTGCAGGACGCACTGAATGATGCGGGCCGGGCGATCCAACTGAATCCCAAACTTGCCGCACCCTACAGTCTGCGTGGTGCCGTGCTGCGAAAGTTGGGCAGATATCCGGAGGCGGTAAAGGACCTGACACAGGCCGTCCAACTATCGCCAGATATGGATAACTACTTCCAACTGGGGGCCGCCTATCAGGAAATTGGCGACGACAACCAGGCCATCGAGAATTTTAACCAGGTCATCAGCTTCGATCCCTTGAGTTCGCAGCCATATTACGCGCGCGCTAAGTCGTACCGAGCGGTAGGAGACATGGTCTCTGCCCAACGCGATCACCGCCTAGGCCGTATTTTGGACGGAGCGGTGGAGTAATCTGGGCCAACCTCTTCCAAGCGCGATTTAGCGCGAAAATGGAAACGATGTCGCGCGTAAGAATCGACAAATGGTTGTGGGCAGCACGGTTCTTCAAGACCCGGTCCATCGCTTCCACGGCTTGCGAACTCGGTCGTATTCAAGCCAACGGACAGCCTGCCAAACCTGCGCGCGAGGTGCACGCGGGCGATTCACTTCGCATCAAAAACGACGCCGGCGAATTTGAAGTGGAGATTCTTATCCTAAGCGAGGTACGTGGGCCTGCCGCCGTCGCTCAAACCCTCTATCGCGAGACAGACACCAGTCGAGAGCTGCGGCAAAAGGCGATCGAAGACCGCAAGTTGCAGCCACACTTTGAAGCCGTCAGGGAAGGGAAGCCCAGCAAGCGCGACCGGCGCGAGCTAGGCCGCCTGCGCGGCCGGGAATAGTCTCTGCTGGAACTCAGCCAAGCGAGCGTCCTTGCCCACTCACCTGATCTACCTACTTCGCCTCGGCCAGCAACCGATCCAGAGCCTCTCGTGAGTAATAGGTTCCGCGCTCCACCACGCCTCGAATCTTGCGCGTGTTCCGAATATCCTGCAACGGGTTCGCGTCCAGGATCACGATATCGGCAACCCGTCCAATGTCGAGCGTGCCCATCAGCGTCAGCGTGCCGAAGTAGAACGCCGGATTGCGAGTTGCCGTGGCCAGCGCCTCCGCCGGGGTAAACCCGGAGGCGACCATTAACTCCAATTCGTCATGCAGGCTCTCACCCAGTGGCAGCCCTGTTCCGGGACCCGCGTCCGTTCCCGCCAACATCGGCACTCCTGCCCTGTGCATATCGCCGACCAATTGTTTATAGCGTTCCAACAGCTTGCCGGCCCGGTCGGAAAGCGCACGCAAACCCTCCGGCGACAGATCGCGGACAGCCTCTGTCGTGAGGGTCGCTCCTTTCGGCTCTGCAAACCCGTGGTACATCGCCAGAGTTGGGGTTTGCCAGATGCCGTAATCGGCAAAGGTCCCAAACAGTGCCGAGGCCTTCTTCTCATCGTAGGTATCGAACAGACCCACTGGATTGGGGAAACCCAAGCGCCGTGCGCGCTCAGCCGCTGTGAGCGTCGGGTCGCTCAACAGCGCGATGCGCTGCGCACGCAGGTCGTCTTCATTGGTGGAACAGGCCAGCATGATGTTGATCAAATGCTCCTGGCTCAACTGGCCCACCATCGCGGCCTCAGCCGGACTAATCGCCTCCGGCACATGTCCCACAAACGGAATACCAATACGGCGGGCCTCGTCAGCCAAGGCGAAATAGGCTTCGCGAGGGATGCTGTTGTAAACCTTAATGAACTCGGCACCGCTGGCCACCAGAAGTTTCACTGCCTCGCGAGCTTCGTCCGGCGTCGCAACCGGAATCCTTCCAGGGCCTCTCTCCATCAGCGGACCATCGATCAGGCCCGCGACCACCAAGCGCGGCGCGATTGGATTCCGCCTCCATGGCGTATAGTCGCGTGGCGCAACACCACTATACATGTCGCGGACTCCCGTGACCCCGTTCGCCAGCAGGAGCCGGAAACTACGTTCCAGGCCGCTGAGATGCACATGCATGTCCCAGAGGCCCGGGATCAGGAACTTACCGGTCACATCGATCACCGTCGCATCCGCAGGAGGTTCTAACTTCTCTCCCATCGCCGTGATCGCGGCTCCGCGGATCAACAGTGTGACATCGGTGCGCAGTTGGTTGCGCGAAATATCCACCACCGTCGCGTGTCGCAGCGCGAGCGTCTTGATGGGATCAGGAGTGGCGGGAGGCGTCTGGGCCGATCCAGTGTGCCCGAAGGCAATCATCCAGAGCGCCGACGCGAGAATTGTATGGGTGCGAAGCGTACCAGTTCACTTCCTGGTGAGAATTACTTCTTAAGCTCGAGAACAACGCGCGCGAGCTTCCGCGTGTCATAAATCGTCAAGTGCTTGGTATCGCTACTGAGGCCCATGAAGGTAGCCTTCAATTCATAGTCCACATCCGCGCGCAGGCCCGCGAATCGATAGCCGCCGTTGGCATCCGTCACAAACGAACGAATAGCATTGGTCCGGAGATCCTTCAACTGAACCACCGCCTTAGGGACTGGGGCCTGATTCGAATCAACCACAGTGCCTTCCGCCTGGCGGGCGTTGATGTCGTCCTTCTGCTTCTTAGGCTGCGCTGCCGTAGTGCCAACCGTGGCGAAGATCAGTCCAGCGGTAACCACCAACGTCAGGAACTTTTGCATCGAGCGCATGTTCAATTGCCTCTGTTTCAACTCTACCGCTTATTTAGATGCGCGGGACAGGATTATGGACTTGTGAATTTGCTCTTGTCCCTGAATCTCAACGTCCACTTCGGTGGGTGTAAAGCCCTTGAGCGTGGCCGTGATGACATAAATCGATGGTTCCGCCGGTACCCGAAATGCGAACTCGCCGCGAGCGTCGGTGAGCTGTTCGTGCAATTTCTTCTTCGGCTGGCCCTTACGCGTCAGAACCACTTTCGCACCCGGCCGCGACCGGCCCGATTCCTGGAACACTGTTCCCGCCACCAACGCGTAGGGTTCGGGTTGCTTCCGCTTGGTCTGCGCGCCAGCACCGAATGGAAGAAGCAACAGCAAAGCTAGCATGCAGACCATTCTGACCGACCACTGGCGCGTGTTCATGATTCTCTGCTTGGCTCTTCTAGCGAACCGGGCTGCTACTCATCATCGTCATCATCATCGTCGTCTTCGTCCTCATCCTCTTCGTCGTCTTCTTCGTCGAAATCGTCGTCATCCTCGTCGTCTTCATCCTCATCGTCGTCTTCTTCGGCCGCAGATAGTTCCAGCGGATCGGTGCCGACCACATTCAGATTGGCGCCGCAATCTTCGCATATGAGCGAATCGCCTTCGTCCAACTCTTCTTCATCCACATCAATTGCCGTGTCGCACTGCGGGCAGTTGACCATTGTGAATCCTCCTAAATAAATTCGTTACTTTGGACCTAAATATGTTGACGCGATAGCGTCGCGTCGCGATCCAGAATTTTGTTGTACCACGCGTGATAGGCGCGACGAAAGGCGGGGCGCTTGGTTGCGCCCATCGCTTTCCTTTGATGCTCTGGTTATACCGGTTGCGGCGTTGCCGCAGCGCGGCGGAGTGCAGCCGGACTTGCCGTGACCAATGTCTTTTCCAGATCCTCGCCGGATTCGATCATGTAGGTCAAATGTTGCGCCGCCAGCTTGGCGCACCATGGATCGGTCACCGCATGGTTGGTTTCCTTGCTCAATTCGAGTAGCGCAGGATGCGACATCGCGATCACTTTTTCCTGCTTCGGTTCCTGATCGGCCGGGTCGCTATCGGCTGAGGTCCATACAATGAACTTCACGTCCACCGTATCGGCGTGACGGATGGAGATGCCGGTCTGCAACCATCGGTATTCCACTTCCCAGGTTCGTCCAAAAGGGTCCGGTCCAGCCTGAAAGCGGCGAAAGTTTTCGAGCATAAACCTCAGGGTAGCAAAAGCCGGGCCGCTTGCACGCGCTTGGTGTATGAATAACGCCTAATTGTCGCCTTGAAGCGTCTTGATCACCGTCTCCAGGGTCGACATATCCGGCAAGCTCCCTTGCGCCAGACCCTGATTTCCACCTCCACGGCCGCCAACTGTGGAGAGCGCCGCTTTAAGTTGGTTCCCCGCGTGAACGCCCGAATCTGCAGAGGCCGCCAATAGTATCGACGGCGGCTGATCGCAAATCGCGAGATAAACGGCTCTCGGGCTCGCCACAAACGCCTGTGCTCGAGTGCGCACGGCATCGTCGATGGGACCCCGAGCGGTATGTTTCCGAATACCTGACCCGCCCGGCTCGGTCGCCTGATATAGCTCCTGTCCTTCCCGCCTCGCGAGCTCGGTTGCCAGTCGAAGCCGTTCCTTCTCAAGCGTCCGGTTCTTCTCCGTCATTCCATCGATCATGCTGAGGAACTGCTCGGGTGCCGCCGATAGTGACCTGCCGATGGCCGCTAACAATAAATGATCGGTGCGAGACCGCCTCAGTGCCCTCTCACCGCAGACGAACTCGATGCGTGTGTTCCCGCGCATCTTGTCCAGCTTACCCGTCAGAACCGGCCCGATCTCAGCAGTATTGCGAACATGCGTGCCTCCGCAAGCACTGCGGTCTGTCCCTTCAATCTCCGCAATCCGCAGCGTCCCGGTCCTGGCCGATGCCTTCCGCAGGCCTTCCACCTCAGCAGCATCTTCAAATCGGATGTGAACCGGTCTTGCCTCGCCGACCAGTTCCGCGCAACGCAGTTCAGCCTGTTCTAACTGCTCCGCAGACACCGACGTTGCAGCGACGTCGATGGTCGATTGTTCGGCGCCCATATGCACGCTAACGGTCGCACACTGGAACAGTTCTTCCAGCACGGCCGACAGCAAATGCTGACCGGTGTGCTGCTGCATCAGGTCGTAGCGTCGTTGCCAATCGATCACGGCTGTGACCACGTTGGAAGTCAGAGGCTCTGCAAGTCGGTGCGCGACGCGTTCCTCTTCATCCACGACCTCGGTAACGGCAATCCCGTTCATCGTGCCAAGGTCGAACAATTGCCCACCGGAAGTCGGATAGAACGCAGAACGGTCCAGATAGACCAAATGGCCGTCAGCCGACGTGTCGATAACATTCGCCTGGAATTCTCGCAAGTAGCAATCACTATAGTAAAGCCGTTCGGTTGTCACGATTCTCAGGATAGTATGTGGGGCTTGCGATAATCGAAACAGCCATGTTCGCAGGCATTCAAGAACAGATCCAGACAGTATTTCGCCGCGACCCGGCCGCGCGTGGGGTTGTGGAGATCCTGCTGTGCTATCCCGGCTTCCACGCGATCCTTCTGCATCGCCTCGGACATAAGCTCTATACAGCGGGCTGGTACACCATCGCTCGAATGGTCAGCCAGTACTCGCGCACCATAACGGGGATTGAAATTCATCCCGGAGCACGGATCGGACGACGTTTCTTTATCGATCACGGAATGGGCGTCGTGATTGGCGAGACCTCGGAGATCGGCGATGACGTGTTGCTCTATCAAGGCGTCACGCTAGGCGGCACCGGAAAAGATAGTGGCAAACGCCATCCGACGCTTGGCAACGGAGTAGTGGTCGGAACCGGTGCCATTGTGCTCGGCAACATTCGGATTGGCGACCATGTCAAGATCGGTGCCGGATCGGTGGTGGTTCGCAGCGTTCCCGATCATTCGACCGTGGTCGGAGTGCCAGGACGCGTAGTGAAGGACCCCGAGGCCCCCTGGGACCCGTTGGCCCATGGAACGCTGCCCGATCCACAAGGCCAGGCCGTAGAAGATTTGCTGCGGCGTGTTGATGAACTCGAGGCCTTAATCAAGAAGTTGGCCGCAGATAAACACACCGGTGCGGGTGTTCAAGGCTACTAGCGTGAATTGGTCGAAGAAGTGGTCGGGCTTTGAAACTGCAAAATGGGGCAGGCAACATTCACGAGCCGCCTTGCCCGCAAACGGGCGACGGCTAGGGAGCGGAGTTTTCCTGAGTCTGACAGGCCACTTCAGCACCACGCTCCCTAGCTTTCGCTTGTCCGTGTTGTCGACTGCTCTAAACCTTCAGGACACTAGTCGACTTCGACCGTCTTAGCGTCAGGGCCGTTCTTCTTAACCGATTCAATCCCGTTGTCCCGCGAAGCTTCGCTCTCGTACATCTCGCTGTTGCCGATCACCTGCCCATTGGCAGCGTTCAATACGAAGTACGGCTTGCTGCTCTTCGACGTCAGCTTGTCGTAACGCCCGTCCAGGCTGGAGTTGGTCTTCACTGACTCGATGCCATTCAGCGCGCTGGCCTTCGCCTTGTACATCTCGCTAGATAGAATCACTTGCCCATTGGAAGACTTTAGATTGAAATAATGCTGGCCGTCTTTAGCAACTTTGAGTTCGAATGTTCCTGGCATGTAGCCTCCTGTCGGAAGAGGATAGCAGAACGGGCACGATTGCGTTTGTTAAACTCGCTGTGAATCCAAGCGACCCATTCCTTCGTAGTCGGTGCACCCCCCGATTTCGGACGCCGTGTCGGAAAGGCGTTTCTCGACGCTGGATTGCCGGTCCCCCAAATTGATGCGACCAGCGTGGCTGGTGGCGGACCCGGATCTTTCTCTATCCTTGGATCGCCAACACGGTCCGAAGTGTGGCACCAAGGCTGGAACAATTGGGGCTAAAGATGCCCTCTGGCATTGAGGCCGATGAGCACCTGGCCAGCAAACTGGAAGCCGCCGTAATCGCCTCAGGCAGTCAGGTGATCGGTCCAATGCAGATCTGCGCGTGGACCAGGAAGCGCTGAGCGGCTTGGTACACTATACACATGAAACGCACAAATCTTGTGCTTGACGGAGATGTACTGGAAGAGGCCCGCCGAACCCTTGGCGCTCGAACCTACTCGGAGACGGTCAACAAAGCCTTGGCGGAGGCAATCCGAGTGGCACGCGTTCGCCAGATTCCGGAGTTGCTTGGGAAAATGAAATGGATCGGGAATCTTTCGGAAATGCGAGAGGATCAGCCGGTCGTTCCCGCTTTGTCTCGCGTTAAGCAGGCTCCAACCAAACCTACCCGACCGCGGGTTACCGCCGCATCCGGTAAGACCAGTCGATGATCCTTCTGGATACTTCGATCTGGATCGATCTAATCCGCAATCCAGTTCTGCTGGCCGATGTCCGTGAGCGTTTTCCGGAATTTGTGATTTGTGGCCCAATCCTGCAGGAGATCTTGCAAGGGTTGGCCAAACTACCTGGGAAGAGTGATCTTCGAGAGGCGCTGCTGGCGATGCCACGCATCGGCGATCCGGTGCCCATCGAATTGTTTTTATCGGCTGCTCAGATTTACGCAGACGGTCGCCAACGCGGCTACACCATTCGCTCCGCTTACGACTGTCTCATAGCCGCCATAGCGATAGAAAATGATGTCGCAGTTTGGCACAAAGACCGCGACTTCACTTCTATTGCTCGCTATACATCGCTCAAAGTACTTTCAGAATCTGTTCACTAAGCTTGGCTTGACTAAGCCCCGCGTTCATGGACCCTTGGCGATACCCTTCCAGGTCCAGAGTTACATAATGAAAGCCTAGTGGCCTGAAGATCGTCGTAAACGCCCGAGCCATCGCAGGATCTAATGCGCGAGCCAATTCTTCCGGCGCGATCTCAATCCTGACCAACTCCCCGTGAAAGCGTACTCGGAACTGCCGGAACCCGAGCGCCTTAATCTCTTCTTCTCCTCGTTCCACCGTCTTCACGTTTTGAATCGTGACTGGCGTTCCATACGGAATCCGCGAGCTCAAACAAGCCGACGCCGGACGATCCCACGTCTTCAGCCCAGCGCGACGCGACAACTCGCGAATGTCGGCCTTCGTCATCCCAGCGTCCACCAGAGGCGACTTCACCTGATGCAGTTTCGCAGCCCGTTGACCCGGCCGGTAATCGCCCAGATCGTCCACATTGACGCCGTAAATTACCTGTTGAATCTTGCGCTGCGTAGCAGCCACGGCGAGTTGTTCAAACAGTTCATCCTTGCAATGAAAGCACCGGTCCGGAGCATTCTTCACATAGTCGGGATTGTCGAACTCGCGAGTTTCGATGTACTCATGCCGGAAGCCATTTTCCCGCGCGAACTCCTCGGCGTCACGCTTGTGCGACTCCGGGATCGAGGCTGAATCGGCAGTGATCGCAACGGCGCGATCGCCCAAGCTCTGGTGCGCCGCCCATGCCAGATAGGCGGAATCGGCGCCGCCAGAATAAGCGACGATGACGCTGCCTAAGCTTCTGAGGTTGTCGAACAACACCTGTTGCTTGGTTTCGAGCCGCGTTCCATCAATAGAGACGCTCCCGGTAACTTCAAAAGGTGTCTCAAGCGGACTCATACCTTGAGTATAGCGAGACCGGTTTCGAGTCCGTTGCAGGATTCCGAGAAGAAATGCAAGTAAACTTCAAGTATGCGCACCCCTCGCATCCTTATCCTTTTGTTATTTGCCATTGTCCACCTATTCGCGGTGCCAGTGGCCCTAACCTTGAAACTGCCGCCCGGCGCTAAACCCACGGCTATTGAAGTTGGATCGCAAGGCGACGTCTATCTCGTCGGCAGTATTTGGTCCGCCTATCCGAATGCCGCGATCGTTGATTCTTTTGTGGCCAGATACGACCCTCGCGCGGATCAGATGGTGTACGTTACGCAGTTTGGCGTAGCTGCCACGTTTACCCAGAACAGCCTCGCCGTGGATGCGGCTGGCGCAGCTTATCTGACCGGGGATGCGCTTTCCGCGTTCCCGCTCAGCGTGCCGTCTCCTGGTCCTACGCAACCGATCAGCAGCGGCTCACCCGATGCGGTAGTTCTGAAGATCGGGACGGCTGGGCGCGTGATCTATGCCACGCGGGTTCCAAATTCCACCTCGGCTCGCGCGTCGGGAATCGCCGTCAACGCTGCGGGTGAGGTCTATCTTACAGGCACCGCGACCGGTCTCACCGTGACGCCTGGTGCTGCCGCGAACCGGACCAACTCCCGTTTCGTTATGAAGCTGGATGTGACAGGCTCCAATGTCCTGCTTACCGAACTTGGGATCGGCGGCGTTGCTATCACCTTAGACGAGCAGCAAAATATCTATGTCGCGGGAACGTTCGGCCTGTCCCTGTCGAACCCGCTTTCCTTAGTAGATCCTTCGCTCCCCCCGGTGACGCCCAACGTATTTCAACACGATGTCCAAGTTCAGCAATGCGGTGCCTCCTTCGCCTTTGCGTATACCTGTGCATTTCAACATGTAGCGAAATTGGACCCCACGGGCTCCAAACTGCTGTACGGCTTGTTTCTAGCGGGTTCGCTTGGTGCCACGCCGAGTTCGTTGGCAGTTGACGCACAAGGGGACCTTTTCATTACCGGCTATACCCCATCCAGCAATTATCCGGTGACTGCCGGAGCCGTGGACGCCGTGTACCGCGCTATTCCAGAACCGGCTCCATCCAGCGCCGTATCTCCGCGTCTAAGTTACTACACCGCGCCTCCGCAAATCGGATTCGTAACGGAGTTGAATCCAGACGCAAGTAATCTGGTATTCTCCACCTACCTCGGCGGCGCGCCACTACCAGGCTCGACGACTCCCTTCAACACGGACGTGATTCGCGACCCGGTGACAAAGGTCCGCGTGTTCAATGATCGTGCCTATGTAACGGGCATAGTAGGTGGGACCGACTTCCCGGGACTTAGCGCTGTCTCTCCACGCTGTTTGCCAACCGCCTCATACCTGTTTCGCATCGGTAGTGATGGAAAATCCTTGGAACAAGCGCAAAGCTTTCCCTTGACGGATGCTAATCAGGTCACCTCAGATGCTGGCAGCTACCCGCTGATCTCCTCCTTTGCATTCGATGCGCAGGGCATCGCATATCAGGTCGGACCCGGAGCCGTAATCTACCGCGTGGATCCTTCCGTTCCCGATTCTCCCGGATGCACCGCCGATTCAGCCACTTTTCAAATCACCACCACCACGGCCCCGGGCGAGCTCCTCTCGGTGTTCGGCAATTGGCCCGTCTCGCAGAGTGCTGGGGCAAACTCCACGTCGGGTCTCTTGCCAACCACGCTCGCAAACATGACCGTTGACTTCGATGGGATTCCAGGCCGGCTCCTGTACTCTTCAAGCGACCAGATCAACGTAATGGTCCCTTTCGAGATAGCAGGTCGCTCCAGCACAACCATGAACGTCAGGACACAGGGTGGCGCGTTGCAGGCCGCTCGGACGCTAACCGTTATGCCGCGAAGACCTTCGGCGTTCACTTACGATCTAGTCCCCGGTGGTTGCGGGCCCACGTTCGCTGGCGATGATTTACCCTTGGCGCGGAACCCGGATGGGACCTTCAATAGTTGCTCGAATCCCGCAACCAGCGGGTCAATCGTGACGCTGTATTTAAACGGTGGCGGAATTCCTGGAGCGCATGCAGACAGTGGCGGCATTTCGCCCGACGCCGCTGCCGTGAATGTTGCCGTTACGGCAGAACCGCTTGAAGTGGTGAACTTTTCTTTCGAGAAAGGATCGGTCTCGGGTGTGTGGAGACTGGACGTCAAGGTTCCTGGTCCCGCGACCGGAGTCTCCACATTCGTGATTACCGTGAAGGTCGACGGAGTAGCTTTGCAAAACCGCCGTCTGGAACTATATGTCAAAGGGGCAGGCAACTAGCTCGCGCACCCTCCGAAGCTGAATTGCGATTTCAGAAAAGTAACGTATCCCTATGCGAATCTGTCGTGTTCTTTTCTCATTCCTAGTCCCGGCGCTTGGTGCCTACGCGGCCCAGTTCTCATTGGTCGCGCAATTGCCGAGCGGCGCGCTGCCAAATGTCATCAAGACCGACTTGGTAGGCAACGTCTATGTGGCGGGGTACGTTCCTCCCGACCAATCTCGCGGCGTCGACGATACCAGCGATGCCTTTGTCGCGAAGTACGATCCTGTGGCGAATCGTTTCGTTTATTTCGTCCGTATCGGTGGTTCGCTCAACGACGCGGCCAGCGGCCTCGCCGTCGATTCCAGGCGCAGCTTACATTACAGGAGACGGCTCCTACGACTTTCCCGTCACCCTGCCGCAAGCCACGCAGCCCAAGGTAAACACCTATGTGGCTTTCGCTGCGAAGCTCGATCCAACGGGAAACATTGTTTATGTCACGACGTTTGCCGGCGCATCGGCTGGTTCTGGCCGAGGAATTGCGGTAAACGGAGTGGGTGAAGCGTTCGTCACTGGTGTGGTTCAAACCACTACTGGGAATCCGCCATTCCCGGCTACCCCCGGCGCGGCCGTGAACCTCGACAACGCCGCCTACTTAGCTAAGTTAGATGCCAATGGCAACCTTCTATTCGTGAACCGCGGCATCGGCGGCATAGCCGTCGATGTGGATGCACAGGGAAATGTCTTCGCCGTTGGTCAGTTCGCGCCAGGGACCGATCCACCCGTCACTCCAGGAGCCTTTCAGACAACGCACGGGAGCGCGATCTGCTCCAGTAACCAGCTGTTTACAACCGTATGCCCTTACCAGCACATTGCGAAGCTGGATTCGTCCGGTCAGACGTTGTTGTTTGGAACGTTCTTAGCAGGCAAGAATGGTGCGCGCCCGAAGTCAATTCTGGCGGATCCCAGCGGTGCAGTTTACTTGACAGGCAGCACGGCTTCCTCGGACTATCCAATCACAGACGGAGCTGTCCGTCCAACCTTTCCGCCGGTGCCACCCTCAATCGTCTTTCCTGGATTCTCCTTGCAGGAAATGGGATTTCTTTCTAAATTGAAAGCCGATGGCAGCGGTGTTCTGTTCTCTACGTATTTGGGCGGATCTCTAACCGACCTCGTCGGCGGGCTCGCGCTGCACGATGGCCAACTTTATGCGTCAGCCTACACGCAATCTACATCGTTTCCCGGTGCCGAAAACGTCAGCAGCCATTGTCTTCCAGCCATTGTTCTGTTCCGGGTAAGTCAGGACGGAAAGTCCGTGGATCAATTGCACGGCCACCCACTTTCTCCTGCGGAAGTTACGAAGTCCGGCTATCAGATCGGCGTTGCGCTAGATATTCAAGGGTCGGCTTTTTCGATTTTAGCGGGAACAGGTATCTACCGCATTACGCCCACGGACTCGCAAGCCCTGTCCTGCGCAACCGATGCGGCAACCTTCAACATCACCCACACGGTGGCTCCCGGCCAGATCCTATCGATTTTCGGCAGCGGACTTGCGCCTGGAACCGCTGCTGCGAATCCGACCCTGGGAGGACAACTTCCAGTCTCCCTGGGCAACCTCAGTGTCGACGTCGACGGTATCGCAGCATCTCTGCTCTACGCTTCTCCCGATCAGTTGAACGTCGTCGTGCCGTACGAAGTCGCAGGCAAATCTCAAGTGACGATGACCGCCACCGCAAAATCGTTCCTGGGCGCGAGCATCGTGGTCGCGTCAGATTCCCTACAAGTGACGGCGCGAAATCCTTCGGTTTTTTTGAGCCCGGATGCAGTACGCAACTGCGGCAGCGTGACGTTGGTCGCATCCAATGAACCTATCGCTCTAGCCAGAAATCAGGATGGGTCGTTAAATACCTGTTCGACACCCGCAGCTCCCGGGTCGGTGATCACTCTGTATTTGAACGGTGCAGGCTTGGCATCCGCGAAGCTGGATACGGGCAAGATATCGACTCAGGCAACGCCCACAGGGGTTCCGGTAACTGCGTATTTAAACAGTCCTGCTCAAACCCCGTTCGACGTTGTAAATGTATCGCTGGAGCCCGGCTCCGTCTCCAGCGTGTGGCGAGCCGATATCCGCATCCCTGCCAGCCTGTCCGGGCGCTCGGCCTGGAATATGGTCTTAAAGGTGGACGGCAATTCGTTGCCCGGTCCCTATCTCGTCATCTGGACGATGCCGTAAGAAGGGGGCGGGACCCCAGTCCCGCGCCGAGGCCCCAGCCTCGACCAATAGGAGTTCCTAAATAAAATCGGGTGCCCCAACCAGTCGCCAAAGCGACCAGGGGAGCACCCGATTTCTTCTAAAACAACCCTCAGTTACTGAACCGGCAAATCGCCATCTTCCGGAACGATCACTTCGCTATCCGGAATCAAGCTAGCCGCTGCCACCAGATCGCCCGCCTCGACGTTCACCAACCGAACACCCTGCGTCGACCGGCCAGCTTGCCGGATTTCATTGGATTGAATCCGGATGATCTGACCCTGCTTGGTGATGATCATCAGCTCGGAATCTTCCTTCACCGAAAGAATCCCGACCACCTTGCCAACCTTCGTGGTCGTCTTCATGTTGATGACGCCCTTACGGCCGCGAGCCGTCAGTCGGTAGTCCTTGAGCGGCGTACGTTTACCGTAGCCGTTCTCCGAAATCGACAAAATCAAAGCATCGTCGCCTACTACCTGCACGCCGACTACGTAATCGCCATCTTCCAGTTCCATGCCGCGAACGCCACGAGCCGGTCGGCCCATCGCGCGTACATCCTGTTCGTTGAACCGGCACGCCATGCCTTCATGCGTACCGATGAAGATGAACTCATTGCCGGTGGTCAGCCGAGCTGCCAGCAACTCATCGCCATCATCCAAGCCCACAGCGATGATGCCGCGCGCCATCGGATTGTCGAACTCGGTCAGTTCGCACTTCTTGATAACGCCCTGCTTGGTCACCATCACGATGAACTTGCCGGGAACGAATTCTTTCACCGGCATGAAAGTGGTGACGACTTCGTCGGGTTGCAGATTGATCAACCCCGAAGCATGTTTGCCCTTGCCCGTAGTCGCAGCATCCGGGATGTTGTAGATCTTCAGCCAATACAACCGGCCCTTATTCGTGAAGATCAACAGGTACGCGTGCGTAGACGCGATGATCAAGTGATCCACCACGTCTTCCGCGCGGGTCGACATGCCGATGCGGCCCTTGCCGCCACGCGTCTGCCGCCGATAGGTATCGACCGCCGTGCGCTTCAGGTAGCCGCCGCGTGAAACGGTGACCGCCATGTCTTCCACCTGGACCAGATCTTCCAGATTGATCTCGCCGGTGTCTTCGATAATCTGCGTGCGGCGCTCATCGCCAAAGTCCTTTTGGACTTCTTTCAACTCGGCGATGATGACGGTCCGTAGGACTTTTTCCGACCCCAGGATCGACATGTATTCCGCGATCTTCGTCTGGATCTCGGCCAGTTCGTCGATGATCTTCTGCTGCTCCATGCCAGTCAGGCGTTGGAGTTGCAGTTCGATAATGGCCTGCGCCTGACGTTCAGAAAATCGCGGTCCCAGCGGGTTTGCATCGACTAACTTCGCGTACGCCGCCGCTTCGGCAGGCGTGATGAACGCCATCAAAGACTCCCGAGCTTCCTTCGGAGTCTTGGAAGCGCGGATCAAAGCGATGATCTGATCCAAATTGGTCAGTGCACGCTGGAACCCGAGCAGGATATGCTCACGCTCGCGGGCCTTACGCAGCAAGAAGTCCGTGCGCCGGCGGACCACGTCCATGCGATGTTCGATGAAGCGCTTCAGCGCGTCCACCAAACCCAGTTCGCGCGGCTGCCCGTTGACGATTGCCAGCAGGATGACACCGAAGCTGGTCTGAAGTTGCGTCTGCTTATACAGGTTGTTGAGGATCACCTCAGCCTGTTCGTTGCGCTTCAGCTCAAACACGATGCGCATTCCATCGCGATCGCTTTCGTCGCGGATTTCGGAAATGCCCTCGATCTTCTTCTCGTTTACCAGCGAGGCCGCATGCTCGATCAACCGAGCCTTATTCACCTGATACGGAATCTCCGTAACGATAATCGCTTCACGGTCACGGCCAATCGCCTCGGTGGCCGCCTTCGCGCGCAGCCGCACGGAACCGCGCCCAGTCGCAAAATACGACGCAATACCCTCACGGCCTAGAATGAAACCGCCGGTAGGAAAATCGGGACCCTGTACAACTTCCATCAGTTTTGCGAGCGGAGTAGTTGGGTCCTGCACCAACATAATGCACGCGTTCACGATTTCCGTGAGGTTGTGCGGCGGAATTTTCGACGCCATGCCCACCGCAATACCCTCGCTGCCATTTACCAGCAGGTTCGGAACGCGCGTCGGAAGTACTTCGGGCTCGACTTCGCTCTCGTCGTAATTCGCCTTGAAGTCGACCGTTTCTTTGTCGATATCTTCGAGCAACGAAGAAGCGATCTTTGACAACCGAGCTTCCGTATACCGCATAGCAGCGGGCGGATCGCCGTCGACCGAGCCAAAGTTCCCTTGCCCATCTACCAACGGGTAGCGCAATGAGAATGGCTGCGCCATGCGGACCAACGCGTCGTAAATCGCGCTATCGCCATGCGGATGCAGCTTGCCCATCACGTCGCCGACCACGCGAGCCGACTTCTTGGTGGGGCGATTATAGTGCAGCCCCATCTCATGCATCATGTACAGCGTACGCCGATGCACCGGCTTCAGACCATCGCGAACATCGGGTAGCGCACGCCCCACGATTACGCTCATCGCGTAGTCGAGGTAGCTGCGCTTCATCTCGTCTTCGATATTGATCGGGATGTGATTTTTCCCACCTCCATCGCCAGCAGGCGGTGGGGTCGGGTTCTTGGGATCTTGAGAATCTGCCAAGCGGGTGTTCTCCTAAATTGGATATCCGTTTGAAGCTGCAAGCGGCGGGGGGAGGGAATGCCGCGAACCCTTTATTTTAGCAGTTTTGCATTAGGTCTGGATGGGAAATGGCCAGATTAGCCCGACGGAATGGTGGCGAAATTTGCCTAAACGTGTCGCCCGGAAAGGGTAACCCGGTCCGCCGCTGCCAGTAAGTGACGATCATTTGTCCAGACCTCGCCTAACCCTAATTCCATCGCTGTCACAAGATGAATGGCATCACCGGCCCGCAGGAAGATGCTAGGCGGAAGCTTTGCCATCAGGACTTCGACTCGGCGTAGGATTCGATCGGTAATTGGCTCCAATATCCAGACCCCGTCGTGCACATCTTTGCGGAATTGATCTTGTACCAGAGGGGCCGTTTTCGCCGTCAGCGTACCTTCTCTCAGTTGCCGATGAAACACGCAAGCAAGCTCGGCAACCGCCAGGGATGAGCTATGGAGCGCCTCGCATTCTCCCGCGAGCTTGCGAACTTCGGCGGAGTCTGGCTCATGAAGATAGCACTTGGCGATATAGGCAGAGTCGAAATACGCATCTTTCAAGACCGATCCTCTTCTAGAATTCTCCCGGAGTCGATCTTAGACATCGGCAGCGTCCTAATAAAGGCCTCACGATTAGGCAACTTCTTACGGCTGCGTTGTTCAGTGATCGGACGCAGTTCAGCCACCGGCACACCGCGATTCTCAATTACGAAAGTCTGGCCTTCCGCAACTTCTTTCAGAAGGGCACTCGTGCGCAAGTGCAGATCGCGAACGCTAGTTCGTTCCATGTGTAACAGTGTGACACATGTGTCTGGCGCGTAGAATTCGCGGTGGTAAATGTCACCGGACACGCCATTGGCACGCCTGGAATCTGCATGCACAAATATTTTCAGATTCCCGCGTAACATCAGGTACCCGGGCGTCGTTACTACAGATAAGTAATCCCCATTACGACAAGCGGGCGCTCATCCCCTTTTCACCCAATAAAGAGCGCCCGCGTTCCCCTTACCTGAAAGCTTTAAGACCCACTGCGTATAACCGATTTTCACTCGTGCTATTCACCAACCGCGTCAAATAAAGCTGAGCTCAAATAGCGCTCCCCAGAATCCGGAAGAATGACGACAATCGTCTTGCCTTCCATTCCGGCTTCCCCTGCGATCCGGACTGCGGCCGCCACCGCCGCCCCGCTGGAGATCCCAGAAAGGATTCCCTCTTCGCGAGCCAGCCTCCGAGCCATAACAATGGCCTCTTCTTCACCCGACAGCGCGATCCGGTCGACCATTTTCAAGTCCAGTGTCGCAGGGATGAAACCCGCTCCTATCCCTTGAATTCCCGTCGGTCCAGGCCGCATCGGCTTCCCGGCCAGATGTTGCGTAATCACAGGGCTATTCTCGGGTTCGACTCCGACCGAAAGAATTTGCTTTTTCCCGTGCGACTTCAAATAGCGGCTAATCCCGCTGATGGTCCCGCCGGTTCCGATGCCCGCCACTATCACGTCTACCTGACCCTGGGTGTCTTCCCAAATTTCAGGACCCGTCGTCTTGAAATGAATCTCCGGATTCGCCGGATTGCGAAATTGCTGCAGCAGTACATAGCGGTCTGGTTCGGCTGCAACCATTTGTTCGGCGCGTTCGATCGAAGCCGCCATGCCCTGACCGCCGTCGGTCAAAATCAATTTCGCTCCCAGAGCCTTCAGCACTTTTCGCCGCTCCATCGACATCGTTTCCGGCATCAGCAGCGTCACACTATAACCGCGCGCCGCCGCGACGAACGCCAGCGCGATGCCGGTGTTCCCGCTGGTCGGCTCGATCAGTTCCTTGCCGGGTTTTAGAATGCCGCGCTTCTCGGCATCCCAGATCATCGACGCCCCAATGCGGCACTTCACCGAATAGGCCGGATTGCGCCCTTCGATCTTGGCCAGAACGGTAGCCCGAGCATCGCCAGTCACGCGATGCAGTTTGACCAAAGGCGTGCGTCCGATGCTAAGCGAATTGTCTTCAAATATCATTTGAATTTCTTGTAGCGGCTAAACGCGTGACGCGCCGCCTAAATGGACCAGTTGGCCACATACCGCGTCTGTTCTTCCTGCCAGCGCCGAGCCAACTCCGCGAACGTTGTGGTGTCCAGAATGGAATTTACCGCGCCGTCGACGCGATTCCACAGGTCCGTGAACGCGTCCGCTCCAGTCGGCCGGTTCTGCTTTGATTGCTCAACGAAGCGTAGTACCTCGCCGATGGTCAACTGATCTGCGGGGCGCGCCAGCCGGTAACCGCCTTCGGCTCCCCGTCGGGATTCCACAAATCCAGCCTGCTTCAGGCTCGACAGGATCAACTCCAGGAACTTTTGCGGGATCTCCTGCCGGTTGGCAATATCGGCGATCTTGACCGGTTGGCCTGCGGGCTGCATAGCCAAGTCGAAGATAGCGTGCAGCGCATAGGCGCTTTTCACCGAGATATTCATTCCGCTACATAAG
>JBDTUY010000035.1:0-17736 GCA_040007495.1 Acidobacteriota bacterium
AGCTTCGATGAGATTCTGGCCGACTACTCCTTCCTTGAACGCGAAGACATTTTCGCGGCAATCGAGTACGCGGCGCATCAGGCCGACCATACTGTCCTTCAAGCATCGTGAAGTTCTTGGCCCTGAAGTTTTTGGTAGACAACCAGTTGCCTGCAACGCTCTCATGCTTTCTGGCTACACGCGGGGTGGATTGCCAACATGTTCTCGATCTCGACATGGGCGACGCTTCCGATTCCGAAATCTGGGAATATGCCAGTAAATCCGGTCGCGTTGTGATCAGCAAGGATGAGGATTTTCTCTACTTTGCGAACGCACGGGAGCCGAAGGCTCGGCTCATCTGGGTTCGGTTGGGGAATTGCCGGACCAAGGTGCTGCTGGCCGCAGTGGAACGCACATGGCCTCGTATCGAAGCCGCACTTAACGCGGGAGATCGCATCATCGAACTACGCTGACCAGTGAGATTTGCGTTCAAGACGCAAAGCCCCGCATAACCCGGTGATATACTTTATCGGAGCCTGACGGCAACCCGAAACGCAGTAAACATGCGGGTTCCGATGGCTTGAGGCCCGAGGTTCCAGGATACGAACCTCAAGTACTAACTCATCTTTGTTTGATGTTTATGGGAGGCGGGTCATGCTCAAGAAATACTTAGCCGCGGGAGCAATCGGGACGCTGGCGATGGTCTGGGTGCTTTCCGCCCAGAGTCCTTTGCAAACCGCGATCAGTAACTCCATGAAGGCGATGGGCGCCGACAACGTGAAGACGTTGACGCTGATGGGTGAAGGCGGCGACGGTGCTTTGGGGCAGCAGCTTGATCCGCATTCGGATTTCTGGCGCTGGTACGCCAACAAGAATTTCCTGCGCGGCTATGATTTCGATGCCAAGGGCTTCCGGACGCAACGCGTTCGAGGAGAAGGCAACGTGCCTCCGGGTGGTGGCAATGGCACGACGACTCCGGCTCCCGATCAGACCCAAAACACAGTAACGATGGCGACCGCGTTCGCAGCGCAGATCGAAATGGCGATGACACCGGTGGGGTTCCTAAAGCTCGCATCAGAGAAGGTCGCGACGGTGGAGGAGAAGACTGAGAAGGGCAAGAAGTGGACTGTGCTCAGCTTCCCGATGGAAGTGGCAGGCACTCCTGCTTATAAGACGATGGTCAATGGCTACATTGACGACAAGGGAATGGTACAGAAGGTCGAAACGAAAATCGATCAGGGTTTCCTCGGCGACATCATGTGGACGGCGGAGTTCACCGACTGGAAGGACTTCAGCGGCTTGAAATTCCCCACGCATATCGTGCAGCGGCAGGGTGGTCCAAAATATTTTGAGCTGAAAGTCTCCGACGTAAAGGTGAATCAACCGGTGGACCTGTCGGCTGCTGCTGGCAAAGGAGCTCCTGGTGGTCCCGGTGGTGCAAAGGGTGCGGCTCCTGGTGGAGCGGGAGGAGCCAAGGGTGCTGCACCTGGTGGCCCTGCTGCAAAAGGCGGAGCAAGGGGAGCACCGGGTGGTCCGGGAGCGGCCAAAGGCGGAGCGGCTCCTGCTGCTGCGACCGACGTAAGTGAAGACCTCGGAGGCGGCTTCTGGCTGATTAAAGGCGGCTATGCGGCCATCGTCTGCGATTTCAAGGATTACATTCTGATCATCGAAGGACCGTCGAGCGATACGCGCGCCGATCAGATCATGGCTGAGGCGCATAGACTTATACCGAAGAAGCCGATCAAGTACGTGATCAACACGCACTATCACTTCGATCACAGCGGCGGTCTGCGAACCATGGCAGCGCAGGGCGCGATCGTCGTCACCTACAAGGGCAACAAGGGTTTATATGAGAAGGCACTTATCAATCCGCACACCTTGGTTCCGGATGAAGTGCAGAAGTCCGGTAAGCCGCTTACGAAGGTGAAGATCGACTACGTCGGCGACAAAAAAGTGTTCACCGACAGCACGCACACGGTGGAGACCTATCACATCGAGGGCAGCAGCCATGACATCAACGGCCTGCTGGTTTGGCTGCCGAAGCAGAAGGTTTTGTTAGAAGCGGACGAATTCAACGTACTCACGCCGACACCGACTGCTCCCATACCGAACCCGAACAGCTATCAGGTCAACCTGGCGCACGAAATGGAGCGCCTGAAGCTAGACGTGGATCGTATCATCCCGGTTCACTTGCCGAACGACAACCACAAGGTAACGCTGCAGGAGTTGAAGTACTCGGCTGGCAAGCAGTAAGTTTCAATCATTAGTGGAAGGGCAACCGGCGGGCTTCGGCTCCGCTCGTTTTGTTTGTGCGGGCGAATAAACCGCTGAATCGTTGGAGCGCCCGAATTTAAGCTCCAGCCGCAGCCACGGCTGCCGGAGTTAGATCCTCTTCTGCCAATTCCATCAGCTTGTCCAGGCCAACGGGACGTCGAGGATCGAACACCGACGCGCCGAGGGAGATTCGGCGCTGCTCTGCTACCTGGCGGAAGCGCGTCCACGCCGCCTCAGCTGATTGGTGTTCGGTTTCAAACACGACCAGTGCGAGACGGTCCTCCGAGACGCGTGCCACCAGGTCCGTCGGGCCTGCCAAAGTGCGCAGATGCTCGGCGGCTTTCACAAACTCCAGATCGCGGGCATGGTCGCCATGCGCCACGGTGAAGGCATCCAACGCCTTCGGTGCGGCGAGCATGAACACCATGCGACAGTTCAACCGTTCGGCTAGGACGCGGTCGCGCTCGGCCAGCAACAGAAACGCCGTGCGGTTTAATAGGCTGGTCAACGGATCGAGCATCGAAGTCGCGCGTGTGGCGACCAGTACACGATGCCGGTCCACTGCGTTGCGAATCGCGCGAGCCAATGGCGCGCAGTCCACTTCGCTCTTAATCAGGAAGTCCTGCGCACCTTCGCGCAGCAGTCTTTGCGCCAGCGACGGACCGGTGGTCTCCATCAGCAGGATCACAGGTGTCTGCGGCGCCAGTTCCTGACAGCGCCGGTAGGTTTCCTGACCCTGGCTGTCTGGAAGATCCAGATCCAGGAGCACGACATCTACCGCGCCTTCGGTTAAGAATTCAGAAGCTTCCGCCCAGGAGGACGCATACAGCGTTTCCAGTTTGGTCCAGTTGGTCCAGGCAGGGCCGCCGTCCAACTCGTTGAGTACGTCCCGCAGGAACAACATGTCCTCGGGCTCGGATTCCACTACCAGGATTCGTAATGTCATAACTGAAAGTCTTAGTGCGATGAAGAGGGAAGTAGTCTCACCCCGCGAGCTCGTACTCCTTTAACTTTCGGTATAAGGTTGTTCGGCCAATTCCTAAAAGATGTGCTGCAACCGCGCGATCGCCCTTGGTGTACTCAAGCGCGTTCATGATGGCTCTGCGCTCTAACTCCATCAGCGGGACGATACCTGGCATATTCAGAGATTCCGACTGCGGAGGCATACGGCCCATTCCGTCCATGCCGTTATCTCCAAATTGCGAGGGATCTTGTGTCTGTGAATTCATGTGGCCCGGATTAAACTGACCTGAGCTGAAACCTCCAGGATTGAATCCGCCCGGGTTGAAATTGGCAGGATTGAAGCCCGAGGCATTCGCAGATCCGGCTGCTACCGTCAGATATTGCGACTTCCGCTGAACCAGGAAATTCTGAACGGCGGAGGGGAGGTCGGCCAGATGCATCAGCGGTCCGGAGTTCACGGCAGCCATGTGCTGAACGCAATTCTCCAGTTCGCGAACATTGCCCGGCCAATCATAGGCCAGCATGACCTCCATCGCCTCGCCCGTGATGGTGTAGCTTCCACCCACGCGCGTCAGGAAATGATTGACCAGCGCCGGGATATCTTCTTTACGTTCTCGCAGCGGGGCCAGCTTGATATTGATGACGTTCAGCCGGAAGTATAGATCGCGGCGGAAGGTTCCCTTTTCGACTTCTTTGGCCAGGTCGCGATTGGTAGCGGCGATGATCCGGAAGTCACTGCGCCGGGTTGTGAGCGAACCGACCGGGCGGAATTCCTTTTCCTGCAGCACGCGCAACAACTTAGCCTGTAGGTCGAGCGGCAGTTCGCCGACCTCGTCAAAGAAAGCGGTCCCACCGTTGGCGGCTTCAATCAATCCGGTTTTGGCAATCGCAGCACCAGTGAATGCCCCCTTCACATGACCGAAAAGTTCGCTCTCCATTAAAGGACCGACCATGGAGGAGCAATCAATGGTGACAAACGGTTCCCGAGGGTTTGAGATGGCGTGAATCTGTCTAGCAACGACCTCCTTTCCTGTGCCGGTCTCCCCCAGCAACAGAGCAGGCCATCGGCAACGGCCCAACTTATCAATCATTCTTAATACCTGGCGAGTGCGAGCCGATTGCCCAACCAGTACGTGGCGTGTCTCTTCAGAGTTCACAGGTGTCTTCACTTCCCGAGTGATGTCATGTGCTTGCTGCTGTTTACGCGGCCAAAAAGAAGCCGTCGAACCTGGCCGTGAGTCTGCACGATACCCGGCCGGGGGGCGAACCATTGGTCGAACTATATGGAGTGCGTGTGCCAATGTTGTAGTGTGAGGGGTAAAGATAAACTCTACAGGTGATTTAACTTAGGGGCTAGACCCACGGGAGAAGGACTGGCTTAGGTCAAACGCGGGTAGTGTGGCGTCCCGCAAATGGGGGTAGTGGCTGGCGGAAAGGCCTGAGTCCAGGTCCCCTTACATTAAGGAAGCAGTCGCTTCGGACAGGCGACTCGCAGGTAGGCCTGCCCACCCCACATCCGTCAGCGGTTTGTCACGACGACCGCGTCACCGGATATTTCCTTGACGCTTAGAGCCAAAACGTTGGCGGCCTCACGTGAGAGGTGATCGCCGACCAAGACGAACCATAGAGGTGCACCCGAGGGTCCGGTGCGTCGTTCGACGCGCACGACCGCGCGATCCTGATCCAGGTTCAGCAGGTTCTTCTGAATCCGATCCCGCAATGCCTCCGCATTGGCTTGTGAGGAGAACGCACCTGCCTGAACTGAGTAGGTTGCCTGGGTCGAGTTGCGCGAAGGTACAGATGAGGAAGGTGTCGCGGAAGATGGTGGCGGTTGGACAACAGCTTCCGTGGATGACGGCGGCGCAGGAAGCGGATCTATCAACGGAAGATCGACGCTCGGAGTAACACGCACTGGTTGAACTGGGTCAACTTTCACTTCAATGTTCTTCGCGAAGTTCTTCGGAGGTTTGATCACCTTCAACTTCACGCGCGCGGTTCCCGGTCCGAGCATGTCGATCTCTCTTGCGGCCGCCTTCGAGAGATCGATGACGCGGTTATCGACGAACGGACCTCGGTCTGTAATACGTACGTCGACTTTTTTTCCGTTGTCGAGGTTGGTCACCATCACCCATGTTTGAAACGGAAGCGTGCGATGCGCGGCCGTGAGTTGTTCCATGTCGAAGACTTCGCCGGATGCTGCACGACGTCCGTGATACGGAATGCCATACCAACTCGCGAGACCTTTTTCCGTCTTCCCGATGCGCGCTGGCTTCAGTGGTTGAGGTGCGTGAACGGTCTTGTGCTTCGAGCAACCCGCGGCGACGACAAAAAAAATACACGCGATGAAAACGATTGGGATGGAGTGAGTGACGTTGCTTCTTCTCTCGCACGATCTCGAAGCGTACATTCGTGAATTGCGTTCTCGCACTGTGTTCATGCGGGTCTCGTGCACTAGAACAAGTTTAGCCGATTGCGTTTTTTGTTTTCGCGCGCGCATCGCGGTGAGAATCTTGCGCGGCGTGATGAGTGACGGCCATCGACGTGCTGCATTTTTTTCTTGACATTATTCTGAAACCACCTTATAAATGGGACACAAGCGACGCTCGCAGTATTAGAGTGCGCGTACATGACGTAAGGGAGAATCAAACAAATGAAGAACGCAACCAAGAAGAAAGTAGCCGCGAAAAAGAAGGCTGCTCCTGCAAAGAAGAAGGCCGCCGCAAAGAAGAAGAAGTAATTGCGGCGAACTCGATATTCGAGTTCTAACGAGCGGCCCCGAGCAATCGGGGCCGTTTTTATTTGTATACAGTGATGTTCCCTCTTCCGCACTCCCTCTCGTTACATCTCTCCTACATTCAGAAGGCCTGCTACTTCAAGAGATCCTCGATGGCCGATGCTTGCCGTTTGCTGACGATGAACTCTTGATCGTTGGCCAGTGTCAGCAGCCAACGGCGGCTGGTCAAGGGAGTGATCTTGGTCACATGATCTAAATTCACCAACGTACTGCGATGGATGCGCGCGAAGTTCAGTCCGGTCAGCTTCTCGTCGATGTGCTTCAGCGTTTGTGTTGCGAGATACCTCTGCTTACGTGTGACGATCCAGACCGACTCTTCCTCCACTTGGAACGCCAGGATCTGCGCATGATCCAGCAAGTAAAACTCCTCGCGAGCGTGACCCGAGTGCCGTACTATCAGCTTGCCGACGAACTTACGAGGTCGTGGACCTGCGACATTTGCGGTGGCGAGCTCCTGCAGCTTTAGCGATTGTTCCGCGGTGGCCCGGCCGCTGCCGCGAATCTGGCGGACACGATCCAGGCAGCGAACCAGCCGCTCGCGGCCGACTGGTTTCAATAGATAGTCAATCGCGCCAGCGTCGAACGCCTCAATCGCATGTTGATCGAACGCGGTAACGATCACGATGGAGGGCAAGGGATGCGTGCCTTCTAACTGACGGATCACGTCGAAGCCTCCTCCGCCTGGCATTTGCAAATCCAGAAAGACGAGATCCGGTATCAGAGAGGCGATCTGCTTCACGGCTTGCGTCCCGGTGTCGGCTTCCCCCACGACCTCAACGTTCAGGTCGGCCAGTTCTTCCCGCAGGATCTTGCGGGCGATTGGCTCGTCGTCGACGACTAACGCTTTGAGGCGAGATGGTTCAGGCATCTTAAGTTGACGCGATTAGCGCGCAAGCGGCAACTCCACGTCCACTGTTTGGCATGGAACTTGAAACCGGACGGTGGTGCCCTCTGATGAGCTTTCGACTACCACGTCGGAATCGGAACCGTAACAAAGCCGCAATCGCCGGGTAACATTGCTGAGTCCAACGCCGGTTCCGGCGCGTGCACGGGAAGTGGTCGATGCTTTGAAGCCAGGGCCGTCATCTGCTATCGACACCGACATCCGATTATGATCGCGCGAAACACGAATGCGGACACTGCCGCCACCCACGCGCATCGCGACGCCATGCTTGACGGCATTCTCCACCAGAGGTTGAATCGATAGCACGGGGATCTGCTCTCGCCGAAGAGAAGCGTCGACATCGGTCACCACCTGCAACTTGTCTCCCAGGCGCTGCGCCTCAATTGCTAGATACGCTTGCACGATTCGCATCTCTTCTTCCAGCGGCACGAATTCCTTGCCGGACTGCAGGAAGTAGCGAAAGATGTCTGAGAGATTCAGCACCGTTTGCCGAGCAGCGGAGGCTTCGCGCGGAATCATGCCATACAGAGTGTTGAGAGCGTTGAACAGGAAATGCGGATGGATCTGGGCTTGCAAAGCGCGCAGCTCGGCTTCTGTCACAAGCCGTCCGGTTTCGGCGGCCCGGATGCCTTCCAGTTGCTCGGCCGCCGCCGCCGCCATGCGCATCAAGGAATCCAAGTCTTCACTCAGGTACGGGCGGCCTCCGTCGCGTTCACCTAACAGGACATAGCGGGCGTCGCCAACCGAGAGGCGGATCGGAACGACCGCACGAACTCCGCGACGCTGCAGTTCGCGCAATTCAGAAAGATCTCCAGTGCGTACGGCGAACAACAGTTGCTCTGATAATGGCAGCGCGGCGGCAACTTCGATCAGAGGCGCATTCATCAGCCCAGCGATCTGCGCGGCTGCCATAGGTAAGTAGGTCGCCTCGTCATCGTAGTGTGCCCGCAACGCCTGCATCGCGCGCTCTACGCGATCACGTCGGGGTTGGTGGAAGACTACTCGCGTCAGCAGTCCTTGCACCACCTCGCGTGCCCACGCGAATGCCGCCACCGCGACTGCGGCAATCACTACCTGTACCGGTAGCGATGCCATCGGTGCCCACGCTGTGATCAGGAAGCCGAACACACCTGCCAACAAACCATTCGCGAGGAAACGGATAAACGCGTCGGCCAGGATGAAACGATACTCCTGCATAAGCACGAACAGGGCCAAGGGTATTCCTGCGTGATGGAACGCCAGTTCCTGCGACCATGCCTGATTCAAGTGGCCGTCGCCAAAATGAATGAAAGATACGGCGAACAGAAATAGCGACATCGTGGCTAGCAGGCGCGACGTTGAGGAGGGTGCCTGGTCGACGCTCGATCGTGATCGCATCCAAAACGAACTGATAGAAGCCACAACCGTCAGAGCGCCGAAACCTATCGTGATTACGGACAGCCCGATTCGGTGCAAGCCGATATCGGTGGTTACAAACTCGGCCACGTGCGCGCCGACTGCGAAGGCGCTGAGTGCGTAGCCAGTTCGGGTCAACCACGGAAAGCCTCCATTCAGGCATAGCTGCAACAGGACGGCGGGCAGCAGGCTTAGGATGGAGAATCCGACCGAGGCAATGATGAACTCAGTTCGTTCACTGGCCACTGGCGCGAGCACCAGAACCGCCAACGACGCAAGATTCCATAACAAGGCAAGCGCGGCGGCCACCAATGGCAGCCAAACTTTGCTGGGCGTTCGCCGCAGTGGAAAGCCAGCGCCGTCGCGCGTGCCTCCCATCAAGGCTCCTTGGCGGAAAACCAGATAGAGGAAAATGCCGAAGATCAACACCCCGGCCGCATGCCCAATGGTATTGGTCAGCGCGCCGGTACTATCGTGCCAGTCGGTAGGCATGGGTGTTCATTGGGGACGAGGGGTCCCTTCCTGATGATACCGAGATGGTGCCGACACGGACGGGATAGTGGTGCCGGTCTTCAGTCTTCGAAGAAATCGTTCGGCTAGCAGGGTGAAGCTCGTCGGGAATCGTGGACGCTCGGGGGGACGAGCCTCCGTTAGAGGTATTTTTGCAACTGATCCTTAAACCGGGTGTAAATCCAGGAGACCAGCAGAAGGCACACACCCAGGCCGATGAAAGAGAGGATACGATACACCGTGTCCAGATTCCTCAGATCGTAGAAGAATACTTTGCCGATGCAAATGAGCAGCACGGTTAGACCGGAGAGGCGGAGCATGCGTTCGCGCACCGCGAAACCGGCGACCAGCAAGGTGACCGCCTCCAGCGTCCAGCTCAAGGTCAACATGCCGCCGGAGATCTTGTTGAACAGCGCGATCCCGCTCACGATCGTGATGGCGATGCTGTAGCCTTGGCGCAACAGATTGCCGCCGCCGGCCGTGTCCTCCAGGATGACTGCAATCAAATACCACGCCACTAGGGCCGCTGATTGCCAGATTGCTTGAGTACCTATAACGTTGAGGAATCCCGCGACCGCAGCCAGCATTGCCGCCTGCAGCCTCAGGTCGCGCAGGCGAAAGTATTTGGCTACGCAGGTGAGGCCCACGCCGAACAAGCTCCAGAACGCGACAGGGTATTGATTCGTCTCCCACGGGATGAGTACGCCGACCAGAATGGCTGCTACCCAGCCGTGTAGGAACGCCACCCTGCTGCGTCGGGTGCGGAACCATAGATACCATTGCGATCCGGCGAGCAAGAGTACGTTGGAGATTCGTGGGGCACCGTTTGGAATATCCAGCAAGAATAGCGAGCCGACCGAAGCCAGCGACAACACTCGACCCATCCGCACAAGGTTCGGTGCGTTCAGTCTCACGCCGAGTTCGACGCTGAGCAGTGCCAGCGCGGCGTAGGCGACAGGGACAAACGGGTCCGGGAGCGCCATCCAAATTGCGACGAATGCGAACACCGAACCAATCCACGGCGCGAGCAACTGTAACGGCTCGGCAACTTCTGACTTCGTGCGCATTGTGCGAGCAGCAAGCCAGTAATAGATCAGCGCCGCGCCTCCGAAGCCGATCAGAACATGCTGTGCGGGATGTTTCTCGATCCCACGGAGGTTCGCGTCCAATAGAAATCGCAAACCGGCCATGTGGAGTCCAGCGGCAGGCAGCAACATCTCAGCAGGCAGCCGCCGGAGTGCGAGTTCCACCATACAGACCGACAACACCAGCATCACGATGCCCGAGTATTCTGCTTGAACAACGTGGTGCACCAACATGCCGCCCAAAAGCGCTGTTCCCAGCGATCCGCCGAAGCGCAGGACTCTTTGCTCGATCTCCGGCAAGGTCTTCAGCGACAGGGTCGCCCGAAGCGCTACCGCGATCGATAGAACCGCGCCTAACAAAAACACCCATCCGTTATGCACTGGCAGAGGGTCCATTGGATTGAAGGCAGCGCCGAACATGCCGAGCAGCGACAGGGCGTAGCTCTGCAAGCGCAGGTCGCGACCATTCGTGCGCAAGCCGGTCTCAAATAGTACGGCGCCGAACGCCATCCATCCGATGCCGGCCACACCCCACGGCAGTTCTGAACCGATGAGAATCGCGACTGCGACGGAGGCAGCGTAGCTGAAGTATTGTTCCTGCTTCGATAGCGCCCGGTTGAGATAGAAGATCGCCGCCAGCAATCCGAGAGGCGGGGCCCACTGGTGTACCTCCACACCCCACACCAACGTGGAGCCAGGATAGTTTGTCAGATTCACAATCGCGGCCGCGAAGGCCAACCACGAGAGGGGCCGAGCCCAGCGCAGACGTGGATAGAGACTGCCGAGGAAAAGGATCTCGGCTTCCAGGATCATCGTCGTGCTAATCCAGATTCCCGGCACACGAGCGAAGATACCCAGCGCGCCCAGTATCGCGGCGATGGCCAAGGAGAACTCGTAATGCGCGTCGCGATCCAGAGCGAATCGAACCGCGGTAGATGCCAGATACAGCGAACCCGCGAGCGTGTAGTACAGCCACATCGAATCCGGCGCCAAGTTGTGCCAAACGACGGCGGAGGCACCCAAACCAGCGGCGGCGTTGATCGCATACAGCGCCTGATGCTTGGTGTCGATCACCTGACGCGCCGCGATCCGCAGGATGTCGAACAGTTCGAACATTACCCAATAGACCAGCAAGATCGATTCAATCGACACCAGCGAGGCGCCGCTCGTAGGCCGCGAAGCAAAGGTTGCGTAGGTGGCTGCGGCGGCGAACGTCGTCATCTCATACCACTGCATCCGTCGCGCAAGATAGAGTGCGGACGCGGCCAAGGGGATCAATGCGATCACGGCAAACGTGTTGTCCGCACTCAGCGCCAGTGCCGCATACACACATCCATAGGCGAGCGATGTAAGTGCCTGAACTTTATAACGCAGGGAATGCACTACCATCGCAGCGGCAACGGCAATCATCAGGCATACGCCGACGAACGCGTTAGAGATGATCTGCGTTGCGGGTAGAGCGTACATGGCATACGTCGTGAAATACAGAGATGCCCAGCCTGCTGCGATCACGCCTCGCGAAAATAGTTGGTAGTTGGGCCGACGCTCCAGCCAGATGCTCCCGGCGAGCATCGAAAGGCTGACGCCTAGTCCAGTGAGCGCGCGGCCCATGGGTCCGGAACGCCCGAATGAATAACTGAGGAACAGGGCGATGCCGATCACCAGCACCAGCGCTCCCAACTTATTGAGAAGGTTGCCGCCGATCATTTCTTCCCAATTGCGTTCGTGCGCGGGCAAAGGTCGGCTCGCTTTTTCTGGGCCAGCAGTCTTAACCGTTGGAGGTTCAATGTGTGCGGTCATCGGAGCGCTTGGCGCAGGAGCATCGACCACGGCTGCGACCGTCGGCATCTCCATACGAGTGACCGGTTCTTCGACCAGTTGCGTCGCGAACTGTTCCATCGGTATCGGAGCCGTTGGCAGATCGGGAATCGGAGCAGCGACTTCCACGGCGACTTCAACCGTCGGCGTCGCAGTTTGAGTCGCGGGGTGTGCCTTCTCTGATGACGTGGCTGGTTCGATCTTTGCCTTAACCAGCTCCAGCACGGTCCTTTGTAAGGCTCCGACCAGGACCTCCAGGTTGGCGAGCCGGTGCCCTCCCGTGTCCCGCGCACCCCGAACCTGTTCAATTTCTCCGCTCAACTGCGTTAGGCGGTAGAACTGGAAAGCAATCAAACAAAAGGCGATAAAGAGTAACATGGGCAGGCTCCGATCCGGCGCTATGTGGCGCGTGTCAACATTATGCCGTCGAATGTGGCTTGTGTCAACATAAATGTTGCGGCTGTCAACATTCTTCGCTATATTGGAAGCGTGGCGAAAGTAAGTTCGACAGAACGGTACCACCACGGTAACTTAAAAGCCGTCCTATTAAAGGCAGCCTTCAAGATGTTAGGCAAGGTGGGCCTGGAGGCATTCACCTTGCGGGAAGTCGCTCTGCGGGCTGGGGTGTCCCACAACGCGCCCTATCGGCACTTCAAAAGTAAGGAAGACCTGATCGCCGCGTTGGCCACCGAGAGCTTCCGGCAGTTACATAAGGTCTTGGAAGGTTCTACCGGTGACATCTCGGACCCAGCGGCACGGGTCCACCTGATAGCGCGAGCTTATCTCGAATTCGCTTTGGAGAACCCGGCGCGGTTTGACGTGATGTTCCATTCGTCGTTCACCCGCGAACAGTATCCAGAGTATATTGCCGCCTACACAGATGCCTGGGCTGTGCTAAGCAAGTCGGTAGATGATATTCAGAACTTGATTTTGCCGCAAGCGATGGCTGGTGAATTGCTGTGGGCCGGTGTTCACGGAATCGTGGAACTGGGTCTAGCGCGCCGGCTGCGTCACGGTTTGCGTCCAGAGTTGGAAGTGCTGGTGGATGCGTCCGTCGATTCCCTATTGGTCGGGATGCTCCGTCCTTGCTGAGCTTGTAAACTTATGCGATGCTGCCTGGAGCTTCGTGTCCGGTGCGTTCGACATATTCGATGTAGGACCCCGGATACACCAACGGGTTACGATCCGTACCGCTTTCGCCGCCCAATTCCAGCACACGCGAACCCAAGCCACGCAGGAATACGCGGTCATGCGAGACAAAAATCATCGTGCCCTGGAACTCTTTCAGCGCTTCCACCAGCATTTCTTTGGTCGCGAGATCCAAGTGATTGGTCGGCTCATCCAGCACCAGAAAATTTGGCGGATTAAACAGCATGCGCGCCATAGCGAGCCGCGATTTTTCGCCACCCGATAGCGCCCGGATCTTCTTATCCACATCGTCGCCGGAGAATTGGAACGCACCGGCCAACGACCGCAGCGATCCGATGCTGTCCTGCGGGAAATCCTTCTGCAGTTGCTCGTCGATGGTGAGATCGGGGTCCAAAATATCCAGCGACTGCTGCGCGAAATAGCCCATGTTCAGGCTCGCTCCCAGCTCAATCGTGCCCTGATCCGGAGGTTGCGCTCCGGCGATCATCTTCAGCAGCGTCGTCTTGCCCGCGCCGTTGCGACCCATCACAGCCCAACGTTCGCCGCGACGAATCGTCAGGCTGAAACCGTCGTAGATCACGCGTTCGCCGTAACTCTTGTGCAGATTCTCAATCACCGCGACCTGATCGCCTGATCGTGGAGGCGTGCGGAACTCAAACTTGACCACGGTGCGCTTCTTCGGCAGTTCGATCTTTTCGATCTTGTCCAGAGCCTTGATCCGGCTCTGCACCTGCGCCGCCTTGGCCGCATGGGTCTTGAAGCGATCGATGAAGCGTTGCTCTTTGGCGAGCATCGCCTGCTGACGGGCGAACGAAGCTTGCTGATTGGTCTCGCGAATTGTCCGCTCGCGTTCGTAGAAGTCGTAGTTGCCGGAGTACGTGATGATCTCGCCCGCGTCGATCTCCGCGATCTTCGTCACGATGCGGTTCATGAACTCGCGATCATGCGAGGTCATCAGCAGAGCGCCCTGAAAGCCCTTCAGAAAGCCTTCGAGCCAGATGATCGATTCGAGGTCCAGGTGATTGGTCGGTTCGTCCATCAGCAGAACATCGGGACGGCCCAACAGCACGCGGGCCAGAGCGACGCGCATTTTCCAACCTCCGGAGAGCGCCTCTACCTGGCTGTCGATCTGATCGTCTTTGAAGCCCAACCCGTGCAGCACTTCGCGAGCCTGCGCCTCCAGCGTGTAACCGCCCAAGCGTTCGTAATGCTCCTGCACCTCGCCGAAACGCGACAGAATGCGGTCCATGTCGCCCGACTGCGCGGGATCTTCCATCGCGTGCTGCAATTCGTCCAGCTCATGATGCAGGTCGCCGACGCGTCCCCTGCCCGCGATCGCCTCATCCAGAACAGAACGGCCCTTCATCTCTTCTACATCCTGACGGAAGTAGCCGATGGTTAGCTTCTTGGGAACCGTGACGTTGCCGTCATCGGGACCTTCTTCGCCCACCACCATGCGAAATAGCGTGGTCTTGCCGGCTCCGTTGGGACCCACCAGTCCGACCTTGTTGCCAGGATTCAATTGAAAATTCGCGTCGACAAAAATCAGCTGCTTGCCGTACTGCTTGTTGATATTAGAGAAAGAGATCACGTTAGAAGGGGAAAAATCGGAAGCGAAAGCGCGGGGAGCGGCCTAAATTGCTGGTGCTGGCCCCTGTTCAAAGTGTACGCTGCCAGGGGTCCGCCAGCCAAATCAGCGCCTTTGCGCATTTCCTCTTGACATGCTTCCATATTTCGGAAAGCATCGAATTATGAGCGCCCCCAGCTTGCCGCTGCGAAGCATGAACAGGACGTCCCTCGTTACGCCGACATGCTGGCGGCGATGGGAACCGAGCCTCGCCTACGAATCATGCGTCTACTGCTGTCAGCCCATCCCGAAGGCATGATCGTGGGTGACATCGGAGCGGAATTGGGCATTGGCGCGTCCACGCTGTCGCATCATTTGGAGAAGTTGAAGCATGAAGAACTGGTCACCGTGCGCCGCGAAGGTACGTTTCTTTGGTATTCCGCCAACGCGGCGGCATTGGAGGAACTGCTCGGGTTCCTGTATGCGGAATGCTGCACGAGAAACAAGGCGATTGCGCCGCAAAAGATCGTTTGCTGCAAGTGAGTTTCGGAAGGAGAACTAATGAGTAACTCAAACGTGAAAGACATCGTGAGAGAGAAATACGGTGAGGCTGCACTGCGCGTTTCTGCGGGTCAGCCCAACTCCTGCTGTGGCGCCTCAGCCTGTTGTGCTGGCGTCGATGTCGATCCGATCACGACGAATCTTTATGACGAGGCTCAGAAGAGCGGCCTGCCGCAGGAAGCTGTACTGGCTTCGCTCGGATGCGGGAATCCGACCGCGCTGGCGCAGCTGCAACCGGGCGAGATCGTTCTTGACCTGGGAAGCGGCGGCGGCATTGACGTGCTGCTCTCAGCACGGCGCGTCGGGCCTACCGGCAAAGCCTATGGGCTGGACATGACCGACCAGATGCTCGCCCTCGCGCGACAGAATCAGGCCAAGGCGGGGGTCGACAATGTCGAGTTCCTCAAGGGCGAGATTGAAAACATCCCTCTGCCTGACGCATCGGTGGATGTCATCATTTCCAACTGCGTGATCAATTTGTCCGGCGATAAGGATCGCGTCTTGCGGGAAGCCTTCCGCGTTCTGAAACCCGGCGGGCGGTTTGCGGTTTCAGACGTCGTCACGCGAGGCGAGGTGCCCGCTGAGGTTCGGGACCATATGCTGCTATGGGTCGGATGCATCGCCGGAGCGCTGAAGGATACGGACTACATAGCGAAACTCGCACGCGCGGGGTTCGATGGTATCGATATTGAGCCTACCCGAATCTATAGCGTGGAAGACGCGCGAGCCTTCCTCACAACCGAAGGCATCGATGTCGATGCGATCACGCCTCTGGTGGAGGGCAAGTTTATGAGCGCGTTCCTCCGCGCGACGAAGCCAGTCGATTCACCGAAAGCGGCCTGCTGCGGTCCAAACTGCTGCGCGAAGCCGTCATGAAGGCCTCCTGGCTCCCGTGAGAATTGAGACCGGACATGAACGCTAAACAGAAGGTCCTGATCCTGTGCACGGCGAACTCCGCGCGCAGCCAGATGGCCGAGGGTTTACTGCGGCACGACGCAGGCGACCGGTTTGACGTTTCCAGCGCGGGGACGCGCGCGAGCTTCGTCCGGACAGAGGCCATTGCTGTGATGCGGGAACTCGGAATCGACATCTCCGGTCAACGATCCAAGTCCGTGGACGAATTCGCCGCTGAAAGCTTCGATTACGTACTGACCGTTTGCGACAACGCCAAAGAAACTTGCCCCATGTACCCCGGACACACGCGCCGTCTGCACCACAGCTTCGAAGATCCGGCGGCGGTTGACGGCGTCGAACAGGATCGACTCACGGCCTTTCGACGAGTCCGCGATGAGATTCGCTTGTACCTGAATAGGTTTCCAGCAGAGTAGTTGCCCGCCCCCGCTCTACGCCATTGCAAATTGCTGAGCCGACCCGGGTCTCTCGCCACGGCGGCAAAGTCGAGGCCCAGGCATTCCGAAGCTACCACGCTAAGCGGCAGGCAGAATTCATTCAGCAGGCGCTAGCACTTGGTACGAAGTATCGAAAGGAGTAACTGAGAAAGGCCTAGTCGGCAATTCGTTAGAGGAATCGGATTTTTGGAAATTGCTAATCTGATCAGCGATTCCCACCTTCCTGTGATACAGTGAGCACGATATGAAACGGTACTTCCATGTTGCAACCCTAGTAGCAGCTGCTGGTTTTGCGGGTCTAATGGTCTGGATGGGTCCTGCGCAAGCACAGGCTCCGATCCCCGGGAAAGGCGCCCCCCCTGCGGCCAAAGGCGCTCCTAATGCTGGGAAAGGCGCTCCCAGGCCGATCGGCATGGAAGACGGGCTTACTTATTTTCAAACAAAATGCATGAGCTGCCACGCGGAGCAGAAGGCCAAAGCGACCACGGCGCGCAAGATTCGCGAGATGACGGCGGAGCAGATTTATGCCGTGATCGCAAAGCCGAGCCGTCCGGAGCATGACCAAGGTCTGACCGATCCACAGAAACAGCGTCTGGCGGAATTCATGGGTGGCTACACTCCCTTGGGCGCGGTCGCGGCCGGCAATCCGTCATCTTTCGCCAATCGCTGCCCAAGCAATCCCGCCTTGAGCGATCCTTTCCAAGCAGCCGCGTGGAGCGGTTGGGGAGCAGATGCATCCAACACTCGGTCACAAACCGCTGAAGCCGCTGGGATCACAGCCGCACAGGTACCGAATCTGAAATTGAAATGGGCCTTTGGTTTCCCGAAAGGCATCACGGCCTGGGGTCAACCCGCCATAGCTGCTGGACGCGTCTATGTTGGAGCCGATACCGGTTGGGTCTATTCTTTGGATGCCAAGACCGGGTGCGTGTATTGGGGATATCAGAGTAGCAACGCGATGCGGCCGGCGATCAGCATTGGTCCTGTGACCGGACGCGGATCGTCCAAATACGCGATCTACTTCGGCGACTCGAAAGGCAACGCCTACGCCGTTGACGCGCAGAATGGCGAATTGCTGTGGAAGAAGAAGATGGAGGATTTCTTCCTGGCCCGCATCACCGGAGCACCGAAGCTCTACAACGGAAAGATCTACGTCCCCGTCTCGTCGTCAGAAGAATGGCAGAGCGGCAATCCGGATTACGAATGCTGCACTTCCCGAGGTTCCGTTGTCGCGCTGGACGCATCCACTGGTACTCAGCTGTGGAAGACTTACGTGATGGAAGATCCGAAACCGACCAAGAAGAACCCGAACGGAGTTCAGCTCTATGGTCCGGCGGGCGGATCTGTGTGGAACTCTCCGACCATTGACCCTGTTCGCAACGCGATCT
>JBDTUY010000036.1:0-17571 GCA_040007495.1 Acidobacteriota bacterium
CAGGCGCAGCGCCAGCTCGACGTCGTGCACTTGCAACAGTTCGTCAAGTCCGCAGTCCAGCTAAAACAACCGGACAGGCAGGTAGCCGATCAGGTGAAGGCGTTCAAGATGACGCAGAAGCTTGACGCGGCTACCGTGGAAGACCTACAAAGCTTGGGTGCCGGTCCGCAGACGGTTGCGGCATTGAAGACGCTGATGACGGCGTCGGCCAACCTGACGGTCGCTCCACCGGTTGCCGCTGCGTCAGCGCCGCCGACCATCCCACCGCCGAGTCCGAGTGAACAAAAGGCCGTCCTGGATCAGGTCCGGCAGAATGCGTTGGAATATACTGCCAAGCTTCCAAACTTCATCTGTGCGCAGATCACGAAGAGGCAGGTGGATCAGAACGGAAACAATACCTGGCGGCTGGTGGATACGATCCACGAGCAGCTGAGCTTCGCCGATCGCAAGGAAACCTACAAGGTTGTCACGATTAATAATCTTCCGGTGACCAACATGGATCACGACAAGTTAGGCGGCACAACGTCGTCGGGCGAATTCGGGACCATGCTGTACGACATCTTCAAGCCCGAGACGGAAGCTGAGATCAAGTGGGATCGGTGGGCCACGTTGCGCGGACGGCGCATGCACGTATTCGAGTTTCAGGTTCGGCAAGTACGGTCCGATTATTCGATCTTCGACGGACCGAGCGGACGTAGAACGATTGCCGCCTACAAAGGCGTGATCTACGCCGATGCGGAAACCAAGATGGTGATGCGCATCAAGTTCGATTGCCAAGGCCTGGAGGATTTTCCAATCACCGCTGTTAGCGTCGATATGAATTACGACACCTTCGACATCGGGGGGAACAAGTATGTCCTGCCGATGACAGCCTCAGTCCAGTCAAAGGCGGGACGCTTCGGGAATCGCAACGAGGTTCAGTTCCGGCTGTATCAGAAGTTTGATACCGGGGCCACGATCATCTTCGACACGGCTGACGAAATTGCCCCGGATCAGTTGGAAGAGAAACCGGCGACTCCGACTACGGGCAAAGGCAAGTAACTTCAAGCCCAGTGCTAGGCTTGGTACCCTCGAGTTCGTTATTTCGCGTGGCTTGGCCTTTAGCTCCACGCCGAACATTCGGTGCGAGACTAAAGCCTCTATGCAAGCTAAAGCTCACGTCACATCCCTTTCAAGTGCGCTGAGAACGGGTAAGGATCTGCTACGATCAAGGACTATGCCAGCAAAGATCATGATCGGAAACAACGGCTCAATTCGAGTTGAGGGAGAGTACGAAATTCTGGATGCCGAAGGCAAGGCCTTCGATCTAGGCGGTCGCGCCGCGATTGGTCTGTGCCGATGCGGAGCTTCCAACAATAAGCCGTTCTGCGATGGTTCGCATCGCACGGCGGGCTTCCAGTCGGTTTGTCCGGCTCGTGCGCTGCCTCCGCCTGCACCTAAGGTGTAGTGTGTTTACAGCCAGAAGTTATCTGGCTTTTGCTTGCGATTGAGAAATGTAGGTCGAGGCTGGGGTCCTGCCTCCCCAGCCTTGGATGTTACCCTACTATTCCAGTTCGACTGAGAAAGTGCCCATCGCCAGCGGAATGCGGGCAACCAGAGGGGTTCGCGCTGGATCTTTTGCGAAATAGAGGTCGGCACTTACGTCTGCTTTGGGACCCTTCACTGCCACGTGAACGCGGTCGGCGTCGACCATTTTGTCGCCGTGTTTTACGAATTCACTTCCGGTGTAGGTGAGTTGAATATCGTATTTGGCACCCAGCACTACGACCTGCGACGGAGCCAAACGGCCTTGCGCCAATTCCTGACGGACGAATTGCAGGAAGCTTAAAGCGTCATGAACGCAGCCAGGGACCGAGTATTCGCTCTTTCCGCCGGCCGAGGTCTCTCGCCTGACGATCTTGTTGGCTTGATCGAAGGTGACTTTTTCCGTAGACTTGCGCGAGCCGCGGATCACTGTTTTTTCTAACTTCGAGGAACAGAATTTATCGTCGGATTCTGCACGATACTCATCGCGCAGGGTGAAGCCGGGTATCGCGGCGTCCAGCATGGCGCTTAGATCCCAACGCTTGGCAGCATCCGGAGCAGAGCCGGTGTTGACTAAATCAGACCGCACTGTGGCCTCGCCCAGACTCAGTCCGCTCGGCCAATTGACTGTGTAGTGTAGCGTTTCGCCCGATGCCGACCAACACCCCAGGCAAAGCAGCGAACCTAGCAGCGTTCGCCTAAAGCCTGCTGCGTTCGAAATTGAGTAAGGAAGCATTAAACACCAGCCTTCGCCTTGGTAACCTGGGGCACTTTGCGCCCTGCAGCCTCTTCGGCGACCTCATAGTACACGGCCAACGTCTGTTCGGCTGCCTTCTGCCAATTAAATCCGGCCGCCCATTGGGACCCAAGGCGCTCCAAGCGGGCGCGCAACTCGGCGTCGGTCAGAATGTCGATCAT
This sequence comes from Acidobacteriota bacterium, assembly GCA_040007495.1. Classification (GTDB taxonomy): domain Bacteria; phylum Acidobacteriota; class Terriglobia; order Bryobacterales; family Bryobacteraceae; genus Palsa-187. The sequence continues at coordinate 2,443 of JBDTUY010000036.1, forward strand.
CGCACGCGCGATTTCGTGGTCAGAGGTTGGGTCGAACAGAATTCCGGCAGAGTCGGCAACCTCCGGCATGGCGGTAGTGTTCGAGCATGCAACTGCTCTGCCACTCGCCATCGCTTCCAAGATCGGCAGGCCAAAACCTTCATAAAACGACGGATAGACGAACAGATCGCAGGCAGCGTAGAAGTTCACCAGATCGGCGTCTTCGGCAAAGCCAGCGAAATAGACCCGGTCTGCCACGGCGCTGTGGCGCACGGCCTCATGCAGGCGCGGCGAATACCAGGTTTCCTTGCCGACGAACACCAGCGTGTGCTTCAATTCCGGACGTTCGCGCATGGCTTGCTCGAAGGCCCGCAAGAGTCCCATGTGATTCTTGCGGGGCTGCAGATCACCGACGGTTAGAACGATCGGCGAAGCGATGCCGAACTTCTGCTGGATGGTTGCACGTGCCTTGGTACGATCCAGCGACCGATACTTGGCGGATACGGCATTGGGTACGACCACAACTCGGTCGTCGTCAATCTGGTAATGCCGGAGAATCGCTCGCTTGGAGAACTCGCTTGGCGTTAACACGCGAGCGGCTCGCTCCAAAGTCCTCCTCACTGTATAGCGAAGCTGCGTGGACCGGAACCAGGTGAAATACTGGGGATGTTCCAAATAGCTCACGTCATGAACACTGACGATCAGAGGAACGTTTCCGCGCAGGGGGGCCGTGTATTGGACGTGAAGGATATCGGGACGATCAGCGCTCAGATGGCGCGGAATATCGAAGCCCAGTCGCTTGTATGGGTTGCTAGAAACCCAGCGCGTCTGAATCCGTTCCGGAATAAGCTCCGGCGCTTCGGGCTTGGAAATATACGCAACGATTTCGCTGTCCCGGTCCACGCGCGCAAACTGTTCCAGCAGATTGCGGATGTAGACTTCGTTCCCCGTAAGGTGGCAGCCGATCGCGTGCGCATCAACCGAAAATCGCATGCTGATTCACTCCAGTATAGCGACTAACGCCGTCAAGATCGAACCATAAGCGAAAATCGATTTCGGAACAAGTTCGCCAAGGTGTTGGGCTTCCATCCCAAAGGACTGTAACACCAAAACCGTCAGCTTGTTGCGGTCAAAGCACCCGGAACTATTCCGTGCTGGTGAGATAGAGTCCTGCAACGCCGAGAACCACTAGCATTGTCGACACAACCCGCAACAATGTGACCTGTTCCTTGAACCACCAAATCCCGATCAACGCAACCACCAGCGTTCCGACACCCGACCACACCGCATAAGCGGTGCCAACCGGTATCTTAGCTACAGCATTTGATAGTCCAAACAAACTGGCCAGATAGAAAACGAACATCAGGACCGTCGGCTTCCAGTTGGTCATGCCGTTGGTAAATTTGAGCGTAAGGGTGCCTGCGACCTCAAAGATAATTGCGGCGAAGAGGATGAGCCAGCTCACAGTTCTGGCACCAGCTAACTAAACCAAAGCGAGCGACGGGTCCAGATCTACGCGCATCTGTTCGTAGATGCTGGCTGGCGAGGATTCCAGGCAACGCTCCATGTAGTCGGTAAACCTGGGGGGCGCAGGAAAGCCTTCCGCTAACAGACGATGATTGTCGAAAACCAGATCGAGTGAGCAGAAGCGCGAGTACAGTTCCAGGGCTTGGCGCAAGTGCCGGGACTGAGCGGCCAGATCGGCGTTGCGGATGCGCTGCAGCGTCAGTTGTTCGATGCTGCCGATTTCGTAGCGGTCGCGAGCCGCACCGCCGTGCAATCGGGCATACTCAGCCGCCAATTGATTCCAGCGAACCGAACGTCCGGCACCTGCTGAAACATGATAACGATTGTGCTGTAGGGTTGGTGCGAACAGCAGGTGTCCCAACGCCGCCGCCGTCCAATCTACAGGGACAACGTCGATACGATTGTGGGGGTCCCAGGTAATGAATCGCAGAGCTTCAAACGCGCGCAATACCCAGAAAATACTACCCGAAGGCTTACAACCGAGGTTGGTGTGGCCCACTACAACGGACGGACGCGCCACGACCAACGGCAAATCGCTGTAGCGAGCCGCTAATTGCCGCTCCGCTTCAGCCTTACTCTTGGTGTAAGTAAGAAGATGATGTGCCTTATCGCTGGGGTAGTCGTCTTCGTAAACAGTCTTTTCAGTGGTATCTCCGCAGATGGTCGCGGTACCTACGTGGATGTAGCGTTCCAGTTGGCGGCCACGCATAGCACCCGCGACCGATAGCGCCCCATCGACATTGGTTTTTTGAATACCGCGGTTGCTGCCGAACGATGTGCTCGCAGCCAGGTGTAGAACATGTGTCACATTGGCCAGTACCGGCGCGTCGTGCCATTCGTGCGAGAGCAGATCGCCGCGTAGTACGCTGACGTTCCGAGGCAAATGGCTGGGACGCCCGAAGCGAGTGATCGAGCGGCGAACCCGCTCCTCAGCGGAATCCTGATCGTCTGCCCGAACCAGGCAAACGACCGACCCTTCAAAGGAGCTGTCCAGGATGTGTGAGAGGAAGGCACCGCCCAGGAAACCGGTTGCACCGGTTAAGAAGATGACGGGACCGCCAATTTTAGTAAGAAAACGACCGTTCACGGATGACCTATCCGGACAAGACTCCACACTCCGCCGTCGATCCCCCTCAAGGCTCGACGCCTGAATGGTTGCCCCACCCTGTTCTCTCTATTGTTACATTTCATTGGCGGAGTTTGCGACAGGCTCCCCAAACTTCGAGGGTGGGCACGTTTGCCGTTACCTGAATCGTGTTGGCTCCCAGAAACATAGTATAGGCGAACCTAATGCTCCAGCGAGCGCAGTTCGTATACTAGTGAGACGGCTGACGATGGGTCCAGGTTCCAAGTAGGGCATACCGTCAAGACACTACATCCCCATCCTGTTTTTCCACTAGGCACTGCCAGTCCAAAACTTTCAGGTATGCCTCACTGTGCAAGGCGTACGATGTATGGTTGAAAACACTCGGGGCTAGGCGTGAGGCGCACATCGAAAATATCGATTGGCGATAGGTCTCCATCCCGATTTCCGATGGAAGGACCTACTTGCAGCAACCTAAGGAGGAGCTGCCACCGCTCAGAGATCCAGCAAGCCTTCCGGTAGCTGAACCCGTATGATCTTGCCCGCCACATCGATCTCCTGGCAGATAGCCTTCGCAAAAGGAACCAGCGCCTCGCGACCATCGGTGCGCAAGACAGTCAACAGAGGACCGCCGCCGTAGTCATCGACAGATTGAACAATTCCGACGCGGGAAACTCCATCGAGAAGCACGCAGCCGATCAGGTCTGCGTCAAGATACTCGCCCGGCTCAGGTTGGACGCGTTCGGAAGGGGGTACCAGAATCTCGGCGTGCTCCCATGGCTCCGCATCGGAGATGGAATCAATGCCAACAAACTTGAAGATCGGGCGACCCTGGTGAAACCACAGACGTTCTACCTCCGCCTTGATTTCGCGCGGACCAGCTTTGAGCAGGACGTCTTTGAGGCGTTCCGCGCGACCGGGTTGGTTGCTGTCGATTGCACCGGCCAATTCGCCTATCCGCCCACGCACGCGGCCCAGTCGGCCGGCTACGATCCATTCGGAATGTTCGGAAGATACTTCCACCTACTCTAGAATCTCCAACGTAAATCGGCGATTCAATTTTGTCCCCACAGCACCTAATAGGGTCCGAATGGACCGAACCGTACGCCCTTGCTTGCCGATGACTTTCCCCAAGTCCGTGGCTGCGACACGCAATTCTAAAACCGTGACCTGCTCGCCCGCGATTTCCCTGACAACTACTTCGTCAGGAATATCCACCAGCGCCTTCGCGATATCCGCTACTAGATCTTTCACCCGTTATATCCTCTCCGTTGGAAAGATTCTAGCACCCTTGCATTCAGTTTTGCCTGAAGCATTCTTAATTCGAAGGGAAGTATGTAAAAAAGTGAGGGAAATTCAGCCGAGGATTCGCCAGAGAAGTAGGCAGTGAGGCAGGAGTTGTCCATTAAGGCAATCTTGACGCCAAGTCTCTGGCCAACAAATCCGCACGATGGGCCAGATCCAAGGCGGTAGCTAAATCTCCCGATTTAGCCTCTTCGGCTTGCGATTGCAGCGCCCTAACAAGTTTGGCAGTCTGTTGCTGAATTGTGGTTAGCTTTCGGCTCTCGATTTTCGTGAGCGCCCTTCTAATGCGCGCCATGCTGTCGTCAAAGTCTTTGCTATAAACGCGCCGTTCTTCAACCGTATAGATCTGCGCTGGCTTGGCGGGAGTCGGGGCGATCACGGGCGGCGGCGTTTCTACGATCACCGGTGTCGGCTCAGGCGTCCGCGGTTTGGGAGGCGGCGGTTTCGGAATCGGGGGAGGCGGCAGCGTCGGGAGATTGGCCGAGGTCGGGGATGCAACGTTGGTTTCGGGCGGCACCGGATTCAGGTCCAGAGAAGTAGGAACCGTCGTGGGTCCGGGATCCGGCGGGAGAGCCACCTTCGCAGCCACCGGAGGCGGCCGGAACACGCGAGCCTGCTTCTTAAAGAGGCATCCGGACGACAGGAGCGAAACCGCGACCAACAGGCAGCCGCACAACCAGCGTCCGCCAAGATTTCCACCCAAAGTTTGGGCAGAGCCGTACAACGGCAACGAAGGTCGCAGATGGTCGCCGTGGAATTGAAGCAACTTAGGCATCCCTCTCCTGGGCAGGAAATTCCAAATGGAATATTGTGCCCCGACCACTCTCGCCACCCGCGTTTCCTGAAGAGAAGCTTACCGTACCATTATGCAACTGCACGGCGCGGTACGTCATGGCCAGGCCGATCCCGCTGCCTCTGGACTTGGTTGTGAAATAGAGCTGGAAGACCTTGTTGCGGACGTTGACCGGAATGCCCGGGCCATCGTCGACCACCTCCAGAATCAGCTTGCCAGACAGACGCCGTACGGACAGCCGCAGCATCCCGCCGGTATTGGACATCGCCTCTACAGCGTTGGTCACAAGATTCAGAGCCGCTTGCTTCAACAGGTCGGGATCGCCTCGCATAAGGCAAGGTCCATCCGGCGTGACGCATTCGAGGGTGATCTTGGCGGAAGCGGCTTGCGGGCGGATGAAATCCGCAACTTCCCGCACTAACATCGCGAGGTCCAGTTCCTCAAAGTGGACTTCCACCGGACGCGTGAAATCCAGGAACGTCTTTACCACTCGATCCAAGCGCAAGACCTCTTTGGAGAGGATCTCGAATTCCTTGGTGACCTCGTCATCCGTGTCGCCAATACGAGCGCGTAGCAGATCCAGGCGCAGCAGAATCGCATTCAGAGGATTCTTGATCTCATGCGCGACGCCACCGGACAATCGACTAATCGCGGCCAAGCGTGTGGCGACGTCCAACTGGGACGCCACATGTTCCACGAAACCTTCCAGCGTTTTGGGAGGCGTCGGTTCCACCTTGGCCTCATGAAACTGTTGGCCCAATAGCAAGAGCTTACTCTCGACGGCGCGGAATTCCTTGGCTAAGGGGCCACTGGTGTCTTCGACTCTGAATCCCTGTGAAATGCGGTCGATGGTCTGTTCAATCGTCTTCAAAGGCCGTAGGACGCGATTGGTTGCGATAAGCGTCAACAGCAATGACACCAGGATCGCGCCAGCCGAAACCAGACCTATCTGCTTGACTTGCGGCCATAGCTCGTCGCGAACGATGACACTGGAGGAAACCACTTGAACCTGTAACAGTGCGCGATCCTGTTCACTACCTGCGGGCGCAGTGGAGTCGGCGAATCCGATGGGGCGCGGCGTCACTTCCCAATCCGGCCGGTGAGAGACAAGATCGTAGCCCCGGCGATACCAGGGCAGTTGCCCCCAACTGGTAAAGGTCTGCCGATGTTCCAATCGGACTCCGACCGTGGTGGGATTAGACGAGGCAAGAATCACGCCCGCTTCGTCCGCGACATTGATCTCAACCACGGTATGAAAAAGGGCCAGCGTCTGGCGGAGGTAGTCTTCCACCTCAGGGTCATGAGAGACGATGTCGATCCACATCGCGCGAGTTACGTCTAGCTGGGTTGCTGCAACCGGCGGAATATCTGGCGAAGCGTCCGTCTTGGTTGATTGCGCGTGCGTGCCGGTTGCGTGCGGATCGGCATTAGACACGCTACTGGTCGACGACGAATTCGTATCCTCAATCGGTTCCGGAGGATGGTAGTCAAGCGAACGCTTACTGATGTGGTTGATCAGGAAGGTGGTGACCTGGTGGCCCGCGAGTTCCGCGCTACTATCTGCACTCTCTGACAGCGAATCGACCAGCGTACGCAACTGCAACGCAGAAAGAGCAACCGCGACGATCGCCACCAGAAATAGAATCAGCAGGACTAGGCGGAGCCGCAGCGACATGTCTTATTCTAAGCGGGCGTCCGCTGAATCGAAAGACAGAGAATGAAGTAGGTTCATGAGCATCCTAACTAAGCTTCGGCAGAAGCGCCTTCAGCCGAGTACTCTTTTAGCTTATTGAACAAGGTCTTCTGGCTGATCCCCAGGATTTCAGCTGCCCGGGTTTTATTCTGCGCGGTATGTTCCAGGGTGAGTTCGATCAGCGCGCGTTCGGCTTGATCTACTGTGGTTCCAACTGGTAGGTGCAACTCGTGCGGGTTGTTTGTTGGCGGCAGTGCAGCAGGGGTTGCGGCACTGGATGAAGTTCGGGGAGATGCCCCGCCAAAGCCACCCGGCAGGTGCTGTAACTGTACCGTACCCTCGCCGGCGATGATTACGGCACGCTCCATCATGTTGCGCAGTTCCCGGATGTTGCCGGGCCAATTGTGCTCGCGCAGATGATTCATCACGTCGGTCGAGACGTCGGCCACGCGCGTGCCGTGCTTACGGTTCATGTCTTCCAACAGCGCCTGAACCAACAGAGGCATGTCCTCTTTCCGATTGCGCAGGGGAGGTAGCGGAACCGGGAACACGTTCAAACGATAATACAGGTCCTCGCGAAACCTCCCTTCCCTGATCGCAACTTCCAAAGGGGCGTTGGTGGAGGCAAGGATTCGCACATCCAGTTGGATCTCGCCCTTGCCGCCCAAACGGCGAACGCGCTGGTCTTCTAAAACCCGCAACAGCTTGGCTTGGGTTGCCATCGGCATGTCGCCGATCTCATCCAGAAGCACGGTGCCGTTCTGCGCGAGCTCAAAGCAGCCGGCGCGACGTTCCACAGCTCCCGTGAATGCACCCTTCTCATGCCCGAACAGTTCGCTTTCCATCAGCGTGTCGGGCAAAGCCGCGCAATTGATCGCGACAAACGGTGCGGCCTTGCGGGGGCTGAGGGTATGGATCGCGCGGGCTGCCAATTCCTTGCCGGTGCCACTTTCGCCGGTAATCAGGACGGCGGCTCGGCTCGGTGCGACCTGCCGGATAAGGGCGAATACTTCCTGCATGGCGCGCGAACTGCCGACCATTTCGCCCAGGACGCCTTGATAGCTTAGCTGGCGTTCCAACCGGTCCGCGTGTTCCGCGAGTCGGCCATGGCTGGCGGCGCGCTCCAGCAGCATCCGCAGCGCCTGGGTCTGGACGGGCTTATCCAGGAACCAGTACGCACCGAGTTCATGTACCATGCTGACGGCGGTTTCAAGATTCCCATGCGCGGTTAAAACGATCGACTGCGGTCCGCTGCTTTCGGACTTTAGCTGACGCAGAAGATCCTCGCCGTTCATGCGCGGCATGTTCAGGTCGGTGATCATAACGTGGGGAGTAAACTCCGTCAGCCGATCCAAGGCTTCCTGCCCATCGGAGGCGGTATCGACCTCATAACCCCATAGGCGAATCATCCCGGCCAGAGCGGTACGCTGGCTTTCTTCGTCATCCACCACTAACACCCGGGCGCGAGCCCGTTCGGTTGCCATGTCTTCCCTATTGTGCCAGTCCTTCTGCCCGGCGCGGGGGTTCGATTGCCGAAAGGTCAAGGAATCCGAAGAATCACCCGCGGAAGTGGGTACCCCGTGCACGGAAGGAACCGGTTTGTCGAGTATCATCCTGCGCTAAAGAGGCGCAGAGGGGGGCGAATGTTTCTGCCTTATTTCATGGGCGTCACAGCAATCATTCCCACAACTCGACGCGCAGACCGGCAACCCTGTCGAACTCACGAAGGTTTCGTGTCACCAGAATGCAGTCTACCGCGCGAGCGATGCCTGCTATCAACAGATCATTAGCACCAATCGGAGTTCCGACGCGTTCTAAATCCGCCCGGATAACCCCATACACGGTGGCGGCATCATCGTCGAAGGGAAGGGATACAAACGGCGCCAGCAGTCTCTCGAACCCCCGGACCGTGCGTTCGACGAATTGGCTCTTCTGAGCACCAAACATCAACTCGGCGCGCACAACCGAACAAGAATAGACTTGTTCCGGCGAGAGGCTTTGCAATCGAACAATCGGTCCGCGTTCGCCCTTTGCCAGCGCGATCCAGATGTTCGTATCCAGGAGGTAACGGTTCAGAGCCATTCAACGGGTTCCGGAGGAGGGTCAGATGGAATTGGAAACTCCTCCCTTAGGAACGCGCATCTCTTCTTGAAAAAATCTGGCGGCCAAGCCGATGGCCTTCGATCGATTAACAAGGAGACATAGTGGGACAACGACACTCCGGCCCGACGAGCCTCTGCCTTCAAGCGGTCCGCTTTGGCTTCTGGGATGTAGAGGTTCAACTGCGCCATGCAAGGCAAGTATACCACGTATACTGACTCGCGAAGCTTATCCGAAGGTCCTAACCGTTGGATTTCCTAGGGAAATTGGTTGAATTTGCCGATGACACCATTTTTCCTTGACATAGTGTTCTTTATACACTATGCTGGCTTAAGATCAACACTATTGGAGGCAAGACATGCTAGGAATGAGCTATCGCAAGGCAAATCCGAACGATTACGTTCTCCACTTTTCACAAGGGAAACTGGTCCATGAAGGACCCGGGCTCTCTTTTCTTTTACTTCCGCCCCACATCCACGTTGGTTTCGGTGCCACTGGCTAGCACGAACATTCCCTTCGTTTTCAATGAACCCACAGCGGACTTCCAAACGCTAGTAGTGCAAGGCCAAATGACGTATCGAATCGTCAATCCCAAGATGGCATCTTCGATGTTGGACTTCACTATCGATGGTAAAGGCCGCTACGTGACTGACCAGTATCAGAAACTTCCGGAACGGGTTGTATACGGCCTGCAGACGTTAGTACGTGCTGAGGTCCAAAGCTTGCCACTCCGGGAAGCGCTTGTTCAAGGCGACCAGTTGACTTCAGGCTTACTGGAGAAGTTGAAGACGAGCCCGGACGTAAAGCAACTTGGCGTTGAAATCCTCAACATCGCGGTGCTATCGCTCAAACCGACACCGGAAATGGCCAAGGCGTTGGAGGCAGAGGCTCGCGAGGCATTGAACAGGAAAGCGGACGAGGCGATCTATACACGCCGCAATGCTGCCATTGAGCAGGAACGGCGCATCAAAGAAAATGAACTGGAGACTGAGTTAGCCGTGCAGGCTCGGCAGCGCGAGATTCAGGAACGCGAAATCGACGCTGAAATTGCTCGGGAAAAACAGCGCGCCGCGTTGACCGATCAGAAGACGGAGAACGAGCGTAAGGAAGCTGACAGTCGAGCTTACGCTCTGCAGGCAGTTATCGCCCCGGTGCGAGATCTGGACTGGCGGATGCTGATGATGCTCAACCCTCAGGCGGGAGATGCGCGGAATACGATTGCCATGGCATTTCAAGATCTTGCGATGAATGCCCAAAAGATCGGTGAATTGAACATTTCCCCGGATCTGCTGCAGGGTCTGATTGGCAGTGTTCCGCCGCGGGGATAGCCAATGTTTGAGAAGATCGTCCTCGTTACTCGAAAAACACGTCTTGACGAACTCGTAGAGCGCTTTAACACCCGCCCACAGGCGAAGTTTTATATAGAGCACGCCGGCGGAGACTTTGAAACCTATGTACACGAGCACGACGCCTATCAGCGTTCTCTGGAGGCGGTTCGGAGAGCCGTCGAAATCGGACTCAAGCTACAAACGATGGACCGTTCTCTGGTTCCCAGCTACCTATTCTCGCAACAGGATCTGATCGTCACCTTAGGCCAGGACGGGCTTGTAGCGAACACAGCAAAGTACGTTTCCGGACAACCTGTGTTGGGGGTAAATCCTGATCCCGAAAGATTCGATGGCATTTTGTTGCCCTTCCAACCTCAGACTTTAAAACTGGGTTTGGAACAGGCCCTCTCCGGCAACATGAAGATTCGCGCGGTGACCTTGGCGGAGGCTCGGCTCAAGGATGGGCAGAGGGTATTGGCATTCAACGACTTGTTCGTCGGCGCCAGTACCCATGTTTCGGCCCGTTACCGAATCCGTTATGGTGACCAGAGGGAAAATCACTCTTCGAGCGGCATTATCGTCTCTACAGGCGCGGGCAGCACGGGATGGCTCTCTTCTGTCTTCAACGAGGCCTCAGGGATCGTCTCGTTCCTGGGTGGCCAGCCGATCCAGCCCAAGGGGCTTTCTTGGGACGAAGAGCGCCTACTCTTCATTGTCCGCGAACCGTTCCGGAGCCTCCACTCTCAATCAAACATTGTGGCGGGATCGATCCTTCCCGACGCTCCGCTGGCGATCGAGTCTCAGATGCCCGTTGGCGGAGTTATCTTTTCCGATGGGGTAGAAGCAGACCATCTTGATTTCAATTCAGGGGCGATCGCCAACATTCGCATTGCACCTGAAAAGGCGAACCTCGTGATGCGCTGACGCGGCAAGCGCAAGGCAGCGTAACTCAGTCGAGTTAACCGAGCCCGTCTGGCCGACCTGAAGACGTTGAAGTCGCGAACTACTGCCTGCGATACGATAGACGGGTGGCACTGGAACCTGGGGCTCTGCTGGGCCCATATCAGATTGTCGGGAAGTGGGTGCGGGTGGGATGGGCGAGGTATACCGTGCGCATGATACTCGCCTGAATCGCGAAGTTGCGCTGAAGGTGCTGCCTGCAGAGGTCGACAACGATCCGTCGCGGCGGGCTCGGTTTGAGCAGGAGGCTAAGGCTGCTGCCGCCTTGAATCATCCAAATATTGTTGCGATGTACGACATCGGGTCGAAGGACGGCGTGATGTATATCGTTTCGGAACTGGTGGAAGGTCCGGACCTGGACGCGATCATCGGACCCGATCCGATGCCGATCAAGAAGCTGCTCGATATGCTGCTCGGGCGGTAAGAACTACGCCGACGCAGCTTGCACCGTCGGGTACAAACTGAACACGGTATCCAACTTCGTGACGCGGAGCATTTCCCGCACGCTGCCAGCCGCTCCAGCGATCCGCAGTTCTCCGCCAAGTTCTTCTAGCTTCTGATGCGCATCGATGAAGCGGCCCAAGCCTGTAGAATCCATCGCAGTTAGGGTTGACAGATCGAACACCAGGCGTCTGCGGCCCTGTGCAATCTCATGCTCGATCAAGGCTTCCAGCTCTGCGCACGAAGGCCCAAGCATGAGCCTCCCCTCAAGACGCACAACGGTCGAGAGCTCATCGGATTTTCCCTGATGAATGATCAAACTCATGGCTGGAAAATCAAGTGTACCCCACATCTGCCCATGAGGGTGCCGGGTAAAAATTGCGGCGGCGGCAGGCACGGTGGAATCCCAGATGCAGCCCCTAACGTTTAAGCGACTGGGCCGATAAGAAGCCTGTCGCGGTTTTTGATCGGACAGGCTGTCCCGTCGGATGCCAAATCATCTGATATTTGGTTTGATGCAGACGCGTCGAGAACAACACATAGGGGACATTACAGAAACATGTTCGCAATCATAGGCATGCTGGTCGTGATCGGAGCCGTCGTCGGCGGGTATCTGATGGAACACGGGGCATTGATGGTATTGATGCAGCCAGCCGAATTGGTGATCATTGGCGGCGCTGCATTCGGGACTTTGTTGATCGCCAATCCCCTTTCCACGGTGATAGGGATTTTCAAAGGCGTCGTCGGGGTACTGAAGGGCAGCCCGTATAACAAAACCACCTATTTGGAAACTTTAAAGATGATGAACGAACTGTTCATGCAGGCACGCAAACAAGGCATGGCGCGCCTGGAGGAGGACGTCGAGAATCCGGATAAGAGTCAGGTGCTAAGCAAGTACCCCAAGTTCCTAAAAGATCACCACGCGGTGCATTTTGTCTGCGACACCCTGCGCATGGCGATCAGCGGCGGCGTCCCGGCATTCGATCTGGACCAAATGATGGAGATGGATATGGAAGTTCATCATCACCATGGCCTGCAGCCCATATCCGCGCTGAGCACGGTGGCGGACGCACTGCCCGGTCTGGGAATTGTCGCGGCTGTACTGGGTGTCGTAATCACGATGGGTGCATTGGGCGGACCTCCGGAAGAGATCGGCCACAAAGTGGCAGCGGCGCTGGTCGGAACGTTTTTGGGGATTCTACTGTGCTACGGCTTCCTGGGTCCGCTGGCATTGAATATGACCAAGATCGTGGATGCGGAAGGCGACTACCTCCGCTGCCTGCGGCAGGCCATTGTGGCATTTATTCGGGGATCGGCTCCGATCCTGGCGGTGGAATTCGCCCGCCGCTCGATTCCAGGGGATCTGCGCCCTGGGTTTAAGGAGATGGAAGCAGCGTGTCGTGGCGGAGCGGCAGCGGCGGGTGGGGCCAAAGAAGCAGCCTAGCGGGCGGCTTGCTTACAGTGAAGGCCAAATTATGAGCGATTCCAACACTCCGCCAACCATTATCATCATCAAGAAAAAGGTCAACCACGGTGGCCATCATGGTGGGGCATGGAAGGTGGCCTACGCCGACTTCGTCACAGCCATGATGGCGCTTTTCATCGTGCTATGGTTGCTGAGCAGCAGCGAAAAGGTCAAAGAAGCAGTCAGTTCCTATTTCAAAGATCCGACCGGTTCTGGCAAGGAAAAGGGCAGTTCCGCCACAGGCACTGGAGAAAGCATCTCGATCAAGAAAGACGACATGGGTCAGTTGAAGGAAAAGCTGGAGGCCGCCCTGAAGCAGACTCCGGAATTGGAAAAGCTTAAGGAATATGTCCAAATGACGGTGACCGGCGAGGGCTTGCGGATCGAATTGCTGGAAAGTGAAAAGGGCATGTTCTTCCAATCCGGCAGCTCCACTCCGAGTCCTCTTGGCAAGGAACTCATTGCCAAGCTTGCGCAAGAACTAGGCCAGCTACCAAACGAACTTCTGATTGAAGGTCACACGGATTCACGACCGTTTGGCGCAAAGACCGATTACTCTAACTGGGAACTATCGTCGGACCGCGCCAACGCAGCAAGACGCCTCATGGAAACAGGCGGCCTCCGATCGGGTCAAGTAGTGCAGGTTCGCGGATTCGCAGATCACAGCCTACGCCAACCAGAAGATCCCGAGGCTGCTTCCAACCGTCGCATATCGGTCATTGTGCGCTATATGCCCGCCCCGCCGAAATCTGAAGGCAAAGAAGGCCAAGGAAAAGCGGGGGACGGCGGTCATGAAGGCGGGAAGGAAGACGGAGCGGAGAAAAAGGCCGGGGAAGCTCCGAAAGAAGGCGCGAAGGAGTCTGAGCACAAATAGGAAACAGATGTATCCGTCGCCTACCAAATTGCGTCACAAACCGACTAATCGCGGACTGCTAAGGAAGGCGGAGGCTGTGTCTGTGTCTGTAAGGACTCACGCCTCGCACGGGCGGCGCTCGGCGACCCGTTAGATAGCCATTTCCGCCACGGAATCTGCTTCAGCACCAATGCCATGCCGACCATGGTCCAGATCAGGCAGATCGAAAACAAGACACACTGCCACCAGGTCAATCGCTCTTTGAAGCTCGGGAACCAACGCCCGTAGACCAGTTCTACGTGCACCCAATAGACGGGGAGAGAAGCGGTTCCTAAAACGCGGACCCAGCTCCATCCAGTACTTAGATACTCGGTCCACAAAAATGACCCAGACGCCATGAGGAAAATCGCACCCAGCTTGCATGCGACCAACGCGGGGCTGTCCAACCAGAACTCGGCATTGCTATAGATCGAATACGGTAGCCCAGCCATGTAGAGACCACACATAATCAGCGCGAATCCAACCACTGCGATCCACTGCATCACGCGATCCCATGATCCGCGCGGCACTAGAGTCAGCACGCTACCGCAGGCACAGCCTAAGGCGAGAAATGCGCCCCAAGGAAACAAGCTGAACGTGAATCGCGGCACGAAATAGGCACGCAGATAATCCGGGATTTGCGACGTATCCAAGCCTGACATCACGGGGGCCAGCCCCGCAAAAGCGACGCCTGCCAACACCGCCCAACGGGCGCGACGCAGATTGTCCGAAATGAGCGCAAGCACCGACAACAGCAACAGTCCCGCGCCCATCGCGTTCAGGATATCGACGGTCAGCAGGTCGCTCAATTGCGACTGCGGATATCCGAAAACATACATCTGCACGCGAAACATAAAAGCGAGAATGAAGAGGTATCGCGACCGCCGCAAGGCAGCAAGGAATCGCTGACCAAGCGGCAGGCTCTCCCGTTTGGTCATTCCCAGTCCGTAGGTGATGCCAGTCACAAACAGGAACACGGCAGCCGCTTGGCCGCCAAAATACTGAGAGTATTCGTACCAGCCGTCCTTGAGTTCCTCCGGACGGATGAAACTGTTGAAAGTGTGACCTTGCAGCATGATGATTGCCGCCAGGCCCCGCAGCCAATCCAAAAAGACAATACGACCGCGGTCAGATGAGGTTTGCATGCATTGCAGCTGCCAATTTCGAGACCAAATATCAGTCTAGCAAAATGTTTTTGCACGACCTCTGCAGAGCAACCGAACGCCGAGGCTCTATCGTTGCAAGGCGATATCGGTAAACCGTCAAGGGGAGTGTGAATCATGATCGATAATCGCCCCCACACTGACGTACGGGGCTTGTCCGGTGAAAAGGAGTGGCCGCATGGCATAATGAGGCTTCCTCTCTCCTATGGGCCGCATCCGCATTCTTTCCGACAACGTTGCCAACAAAATCGCGGCCGGGGAGGTGGTGGAACGCCCCGCTAGCGTTGTCAAAGAACTGCTGGAGAACTCGCTCGACGCCGGTGCCGACGACATTCGCATCGATATTGAAGCCGGTGGACGACGCCTGATCAGGATCGCGGACAACGGTTGCGGTATGCT
>JBDTUY010000037.1:0-17357 GCA_040007495.1 Acidobacteriota bacterium
CAGAATGTAGGTGCCCGGCAGTTGGGGTGTTCCTGCCAGCAGGCCGCTACTGTTAAAGGAAACGCCCGGTGGCAGATTCGCCGTGTCTCCCAGGGTCCATATCAGACCGTTGGCAAGGCCAACGGCCTTGAAACTCTGCGAGTACGGGCTACCCACATAGGCATCCGACAGCGGGCAGCCGGTGGAAATGCGCAGGGTCGGCGGTTGGATCGTGATGCTGCCCCGTTGGTAGATCGTGATGGGACCGTCTTCTGAGTTCGCCGTCAGGCCGAGAGTGAAACTGTAGGTTCCGGCAACGCTTGGAGTTCCCGACAGCACGCCGCCGCTGGATAACGTCAGCCCCGGTGGATCTGCCACATCGGACTGGAATGTCCAAACATAGGGCGGGGTTGCTCCCGACACTCCTAAAGCCGCCGAATACGGAATACCGACGGTCGCATCAGAGAACTGTCCACCAGAGATCGTTACTCCGGGTCCAATCACACCGTCGCGAGCCCGGAAAATCAAGCGTCCAGAGGATCCCTGTGTCACGCCCGGCGTGCGAACCGGCGCTCCCGTGAGGGATTGCCGAACCAGCGAGTACGGGCCGCCATCCAGGAACGCTCCCGGAATTAATGACCCTGGCAATTCATACGAGGTATCGGTGCCGTTGGACCAGCCCGCCGTCGCCGGAGTGCCCCCGAAGCCGTTGATCCCACCGCTGGCGTCGCCGGTTTCCCAGGAAATGCGCTGGTAATTGAACTCGATATCGAAATCGCCCGGATGCTGATCTTCGCGTTCGATCAAAACCACTTGAAAGCTGTTCGTTTTGTCGACGTGTTGGGAATAGTAGCCGACGTCAATGTAATTGGCGCCAAACGCGCGATGGCCGTTGATCGTATCCAGCCCGAAAAACACTTGCTTGGACCCGGCTGGACGGGTATCGACGTCGGCGAAGAACGGCGCGATAATCTCGCGGGCGGTCTTCTTCAATCCGAAGGGAGTGAAGGTCGAAAGCGCGGAATCGAAGGTTAGGTTGCCGTTGTTATTCACGTAGGCAGCGGTCCGGATCTTGCCGAATAGATTGATGGTGAATCCCAGCGAAACCAGCGCGCTGGACCCGTCGTCGTTGCGAGCAATCGCAGTTGTATTGAATGCTGGATTGGTGCGGACGGAGGACGCAGCGGTCGTCGTGGCTTGCGCCTGGGCTGTGACTTCCGAGGCGCAGATGACTCCGGCAATCGCCGCGAGCAGTAGCGCAGGCCGCGCGAAGACGTAAATGGAAGGCGATGTCATTGTGCTATGTCTCCGACGCTGGGGGCGCTATTGGGAAGCGTTACAAATCTCGCACCTGGCGTATCGGCATCCAGCAGCAGGCCAGTTCCATTCAGGTACACGACCAGATTTCCTTCGATTACTTGCAGACCCTTCGCTTGACAGCCGCAGGCAAGCGATGTCACAGTTCCGGTTCCATCCACCAGGGCCAGATCGTCGGTGAACGCGACCACTGCTGAGGTGCCGTCGCGAGACGCGGCCAACGCCCTCGGTGAACTATCAAATGTCGCGACGACGCTTGATCCCGGGTTGTTCAGTGCGTCGCTGATGCGAATCAGTTGGAGAGCCTGTCCATCGGTCGCCAATACGTCTTTGCCCGTGAATGCGACCGAAGTCCATAGCCCACCGGCTGCAATCACCGCTGCAGTTCCGTTCTGCAGGGTTTGAATCTGTCCAGCGTCGTTCGCCATGACTGCCGCGCCGTCGCTATTGATCGCCACCGCCATCACGGCTCCACCTAAATTCGAATAGCTCGCGGTACGAGACGGCAGGTCCGTCAGCGTCGACCAAACTTCCACGGTCACACCGTCCGACAACGCCGCAAACGACCCGCTCAAAGCGGCCATTGTGACCCGGCCCAGCGCGGTCTCGATCGGCGTTACAACTGGGGTTTGCCCGCCCCAACGAATCACTGCCGTGCTGCCGTCCTTTGCGATCGCAACCGCGACCCGGCCACTGGAGTTGATAAACGCGCCTTGCAAGGCAATCCCGAGATCGAGCGGCGTATCCAACGAAGCGGCTCCTGGGACACCGGAAATCGGTCGGATTCCGGCGGCCTCGTCATCGAACACATACCCGAGCACAGGAGCTGTAATCTGTGGAATTGCAGCGCCTTGCAACGGAATACTCCGGGCTGCGAGGATGCAGATTGCCGCCACCAGCGTAAGTAATCTTCGGTTCATAAAAATGTTGTGATCCTCGCGGCCTCTGACTCAGTTTGGTGATGAAACTGGTACTCATGTTCTAATCGGCAGTTTCTGAGCGCAAAACCGTAGAGCGTTTCCCCTACTCCATTCCCTAAGGCGGGCCGCTTAGCCGGAAGCACC
Organism: Acidobacteriota bacterium; assembly: GCA_040007495.1. GTDB lineage: Bacteria > Acidobacteriota > Terriglobia > Bryobacterales > Bryobacteraceae > Palsa-187. Next base: position 2,361 of record JBDTUY010000037.1, read on the forward strand.
CGGACTCCGGTATCATCAGTGGGTCCCTAGCTGTGTTTCCGAGAAGGGTGCGGCCAGCGCAAGCGTATCCTTATTAGGGAGTGACGACACATAGGAGCAATCGAAATGAATGAATATTCTGAACGCTTGTCGCATCTGGATTCCTGTGCCGTTTCCGACGCCTTGGACAAATTGGGCCTGACTGGCGCCGTGACCGGACTCGGCCGTGTCTCTACCGACCAACGGATCGCAGGCCAGGTTCTGACGGTTCGGATGGATCGTGCCGAAGGCCAAAACAACGCTCCGCATCTGTGTGCTGACGCGATTGAGGCGGCTTCCCCCGGCGACGTCATCGTAGTGGAACAGAGGACCGGTCTGGATGCGGCTTGCTGGGGTGGTAATCTGACGATCGCGGCACAGATGCGCGGCATCGCGGGAGTGATTGTCGAAGGCCCGGCTCGCGATATCGATGAGAGCCGACAACTGGGATTCCCGGTCTTCGCCCGCGCCATCACGGGCCGCGCGGCGCGAACGCGGATCGTGCAGGTCGCCACAGGCGAGCCGGTAGCCGTCGGCGAGGTAACCGTGACGCCCGGTGATTACGTCATAGCAGACGCGAGTTCCGTTGTGTTTGTTAAGCAGGGCGACATCGTGCGGGTGCTGGAAACTGCGGAATCGATCCTGCACCGCGATGCGGCGATGGCCCAGGCGCTGCGCGAAGGCAAGCCCATCAGTCAAGTGATGGCTGCCAGCTACGAACACTTAACAAAAGCATAACTGGAACTCTGAATCACTTGCCGTTACACTCTCAACTGCCAACACACATGTCAAAACTAACCGCTGTAGCTGACCCGCCCCAGTCCCCGCCGGGTGCAAATTATCTTCCTTGGCTTCTGCTGTTATTCGTCGGCAGCGGCTGCGCAGCCCTGATGTATGAAATCGTCTGGTACCAGATGCTGCAATTGGCCTTGGGCTCGACCTCAATTTCCATGGGCTTTCTGCTGGCCAGTTTCATGGGCGGCCTATGCATCGGCAGCATTGCGCTGCCGCGTTACAAGACCAATCTGCATCCTCTGAAACTCTACGCCTATATCGAAATCGGCATCGCGATCCTCGGGTTGCTGGTTCTGTTGTTCCTGCCGTTGCTGGACAGCATCTACATTGCCGCCTCTGGCGCGGGTATCCCGAATATGATCCTGCGCGCGATGTTCGCCGGGATCTGCCTGCTGCCTCCGACGATCTTGATGGGCGCGTCGCTGCCCGCAGCCGCCCGCTGGATCTCTTCCACGACTCGCGGAGCCTCCTGGTGGGGCTTTCTATATGGTGGTAACACGGTCGGGGCGGTATTCGGCTGTCTGTTGACCGGCTTTTATATCCTGCGAACTTACAATCAGGCGACCGGCATCTTCGTCGCGATGGCGATCAACCTTGTGGTGGCTGCGATTGCCTGGATGCTCTCCACTCGCACCCCGGATCAGATCAGCCTTGCGGACGAACCCGGTGACGAGTCTATTCCGGAGCCGGTAGAGGAAACCTCCAGTGGTCGCGCGGTTCTGATCACGATTGGTTTATCCGGCGCTACGGCGCTAGGTGCCGAAGTCGTGTGGACCCGACTGATGGGGATGCTGATGGGTTCGACCACCTACGTCTTTTCCATCATCCTAGCCGTATTCCTGATTGGCCTCGCGATTGGCAGCACGGCTGGTGCATGGATCGCGCGAAGCGTTCGGCCTCGGCTTGCGCTCGGATGGTCGCAGATCCTGTTGACCGTGATGATCTTCTGGACCTGCTTGACCATATCCGATTCGCTTCCGTATTGGCCGATCAATCCATTCCTAGCCTCAAGCCCCTGGTTCACCTTTCAGATCGACATGGCGCGAGCGATATGGGCGATCCTGCCGCCAACCATTTTCTGGGGCGCGAGCTTTCCCCTTGCGCTAGCCGCTTTTGCAAAACGCGGTGGTGATTCCGCGCGCGACGTGGGTTCGGTCTATGCGGCCAACACACTCGGCGCGATTATCGGGGCTCTCAGCGTGTCGCTCATCTTAGTGCCAACCATCGGCACTCAAGACACGCAGCGCGTGCTGTTGGTCCTGGCGGCGGTTAGCGCGCTGGTCGCGTTGATGCCGGAAGTCTCAAAATCGCCTGCAATGGGTGCGGTTCTAGGCGCGACTGTGATGGGCGCCGTCTTTATGACGATAAATGTCCACGCGGTCCCCGGCGAGTTCATCGCGTATGGCCGCCAGATGGCCACAATGCTCAACCAATCGACCGTGATCTACACACGGGAAGGCATCAATTCTTCCGTCGCGATCTCGGAATGGCCGGGTGGGACGACCTACGTCAACGTCAACGGCCACGTGGAGGCGACCACGGAACTCTACGATATGGCGTTGCAGCGTATGGTCGGGCATCTGCCTGGCTTGCTGCATCCGAATCCGAAGTCTGTGCTCGGGATCGGTTTCGGCGCGGGCGTTTCTGCCGGTACGTTCACGCGCTATCCGGGCATTGAGCACATCACGATCTGCGAAATCGAACCCGTGATTCCACCGACCACCACCAAGTATTTCGCCAGGCAGAATTACGAAGTGGCACTGAACCCGAAAACGAAAATCGTGTTCGATGACGCGCGCCACTTCCTGATGACCACCACGCAAATGTTCGACATCATCGCGTCGGACCCCTTGGACGTGTTCGCAAAGGGTACGGCGGCCCTCTATTCACGCGAGTATTTCGACGCGGTCAAGCGCCATCTGAATCCAGGCGGCTATTTCACACTGTACGTGCCGCTGTATGAAAGCGACTTTGCGACAGTGAAGGGCGAACTGGCAACCTTCTTCGACGCCTTCCCCAATGCCACCGTCTGGGCCAACACACGCCAGGGTCAGGGGTACGACATGGTCTTCATGGGCCAGGCGGACCCTCTGAAGATGAATATCGATGAGATGCAGGCTCGGCTGAATCGCCCGGATTACGCACCGGTGGTGCAGTCTCTACGAGAGGTTAATTTCCCGACGGTGCAATCTTTATTGGCAACCTACACGGGCCGCAAAGCCGATCTCAGCCGCTGGTTTGGCGGTGCCGAAGTCACGCACGACCGCAACCTGCGCCTGATGTATCAGGCCGGTTGGGGTATCAATTCCGCGCTGGCCGACCCGTTGTATCGTGCAATGCTAGCTGTGCGTGAGATCCCGAATGACATCTTCACTGGGTCGCCGGAGACTGTTCAAGCGCAATTGACCGCCATAGCCGCTCAGCACTAATCGGGGAGAACGACGGCGTCAACTGTGGCGTACGCAAGAGTGCGCCGCAAAACAACAGGGCTAAGTTCAAATCAGCAGTCGCAGAGCCACCCACCGTTCTACCATCCACCACGCGGCGACCACTCCAGCGGTCGCCGACAATGCCATCACACCGACCTTTTCTCGCACCACGTTTCGGAACAACAGCCACAATGCCGGCATCAACACGGCCAGCACCAGCATCTGTCCTAACTCGACCCCGACGTTGAACGCCAACAGCGACGTCACCAGATGCGAGCCTGCAAACTGCAGCGTCTCCCGCAATGCGAATGAAAATCCGAAGCCATGCACCAATCCAAAGCCGAATGTGATGATCCAGCGGTGATTCAATCCGACCGGCTTGCCGCGCATCGCGCCCACCACATTCTCCACTGCCATGTAGAGAATCGACACGGCAATCAACACCTCGATCAGATGCGGAAACCACACGGCGCTTGGTGCGAGATTAAAGGCGGAGGCGATCAGTGTGATCGAATGCGCTACAGTGAACGACGTAACGATGATCAACAGCGGCCGAAGTTTCCGGAAGGGCACGATTAAGCAGAACAGGAACAAGAGATGGTCGATGCCATCCAAGATGTGCTCAAACCCGAGAGCCACAAACCGCAATGCAGCCTGGGTCCAACTCGGATCAAGCAGCACCCATCCAGGATCGCCCAAATACTCGAAGGCCCGAATCGAGCCCGATGGAGGCAGGAACCACAGGACCGTCAGGACCTTGAGGCCCGCCCGCTGTGGATCAAAACTTTCGATGGTTGTATGCACCGATAGCGGCGCGTTGGCGTCGGCCAACGGATATTCCAACAGTATATCCACCACCCCTTGATCGCCCGAGCCCACGGCACCCGTAGCTCCTGTGGCAGTCACATGCGCCAGCGCATCCGCATACGATACAAACGAACGGTCTGATTCCGGCGACGTCCGTACAGCGGCAATCTTCGGAGCAGGGAATCGTCCCGTTCCCGCCATAACTTCAAATGCTCGCGAGACCCACGAACCTGGATTGTGCCGATCTGGCTCCTGAAGAACTTTCACCGGCACCCGCAACACGACCCGCAGCCTGGCACCCTCCGGCTTCACATACGCCTGAATCTTTACATCGGTTGCAATATCGTGCGCCCATGCCAGGCTGCCGATAATCGCCAAGATCGCAAGTAACATAACCCCGCGATATACACCCTGATCGATTCGCGAATCATTACCAATCCCACACTGTCTGTCTCTCCCCATGACCGTATCGAGTATAGTAACTCTCCCTTCGCCACGAAAGTCTCCCTATCGCCATACTTCAGCCTTCATCTAACCTGATCCCGGTATTGAATCATGCACCCCAGGTCCGGCATGATAGAGAGCAGCCCCAGTAAGGTGTATGAATATGAGACTCAACAAATACTTCCTGATGAGCGCGGTGCTCATCGCAACGGTGGTGCCCTCCATGCTCGACTCGCAGACTCCTGCCAGCACCGCCAAGCCTCAGACCGGCAAGAACTGGATCGCCTACGTTGGCACCTACACGACAGCGGCGGGCAAGGGCATTTACTCTTACCACTACAATCCTGCTACCGGAGCTATGACTTCCATGGCCGTGGCGGCTACCACGGTCAGCCCGTCGTTTATGGTGGTCTCTCCGAATGGCAAGTTTCTGTACGCCGTGAATGAGGCCAAGCGCTTCAATGGACGCACGAACTCCGGCAGCGTCACTGCCTTCAAGATCAATCACGAGACCGGTGCGTTGGATGAGTTGAACATTTTGCCCTCATTGGGTGCCGACCCGTGTCACTTGGCCATCGACCACACTGGACGCTGGCTCATTGTTGCGAATTATACCGGCGGCAATCTGGCTGTCATCCCCCTGCATGCCGACGGATCGCTGGACATTACCACCCGTATGTACCAGCACACCGGAGCATCGGGCGTGGATCCGGCGCGTCAGGAAGCTCCGCACGTGCACTCGGTCTATTTTTCAAATGACGACAAATTCCTGTACAGCTCCGACCTTGGACAAGACACCGTCTACATCTACGCGTTCGATACGATTACCGGCAAGCTCGTCGAGCATGGAACTGCGAAGACCGCACCCGGCGCGGGTCCCCGGCATCTGGCTTTCTCGCCCGACCGCAAGTTCGCATACGGCGTGAACGAGCTTTCCGCTACCGTGACAGCCTACCATGCCAATGCCGTCCAGGCCACTTTAGAACCGTTCGAATCCCTCTCTACGCTGCCTGCCGACTTCACTGGCGCCAAGAGCGGAGCTGAGATCGCGATGAGCGCTAATGGCCGCTTCCTCTATGCCTCAAATCGCGGTCACGATTCCATCGCGACCTTCCGAGTTTCCCCGACCGATGGCAAGCTGACTGCGGCAGGCTACACTCCGACCCGGGGCAAAACTCCACGCTTCTTCACGCTGGACCCGGCGGGTACACACCTGATTGCAGCCAACCAGGACTCGGATTCGTTGGCGATCTTTACCGTGAATCAGCAGACGGGTGCGTTGACTCCAGTGGGTGATACGCTATCGGTGCCGAATCCGGCTAGCGTAGTATTTGCGCGCATTCAGTAAACAAACGCGAATGCCACAGGTGCGAGTCACTACGCAGATTCGGGCACCCATAGAGGTGTGCTTCGACTTAGCTCGTAGCGTCGACTTGCACATTGCCTCCATGAGCCAAACCGGCGAGCGGGCGGTCGCGGGAGTGACGAAGGGCTTGATCGGTCTCAATGAAGAAGTCACTTGGAAAGCGACCCACTTCGGCATCCGGCAACATCTCACCAGCCGAATTACACTCTTCCAGCGGCCAACCCTTTTTCGGGATTCCATGGTGCGGGGAGCGTTCAAGCGCTTTGACCACGATCATCTGTTCACTTCAATCCAAGGGATTACGACGATGACGGATGTTTTTGACTACACATCACCCCTAGGCGTGTTTGGCAGGTTGGCTGACGTCCTGTTTCTCGAACGCTATATGCGTCGATTGCTTACAGTTCGTGCTGAGGTTATTCGCACGGCAGCCGAGTCCGTTGTGCCGAACTGAATTGGTTTGGACCCAAGCGACCTACTCAGTCACACCAAACGCGATAGCTCTCCACCCCGACGTGACTGCAATATACTGCTTCCTGTCGAGCATGTAGGTCTAGTTAGCAATCGGATGGATCAGCTCGGTCTCCCACAACGGGCTATCCTGACCTGACTCCGGACCCTTCAGATAAGTTTCAAAGATTCCGGGAGCGGTCGTGTGGCCGTTGGCTCTGATCCACGCATCGAACTCGCCCCAGGCTGCGCCCAATCCTTCATACGATCCTCGATAGATGGTTCGCGCCGCGTGGACCACTGGAATGTCGCTGGAGATGACACGGCCAACCGGTGCAATCGCTTTGTGTACGGGAACGCCGACCTCAAAATCGAAGGTCTCGGGTGTGACATCAAAATGATGCGAGTATACGGGTCCGGCGGGACCAGCGCCCTGCTCAACTACGGCCGCGATGACCTCTTGGATGGCGGGTCCCATCACCCTTTGTATCTCGGATCGCGGGACCTTGAGTCGGATCACGGCAGTGGTTCTGGCAGTCGTCTGGATGATGGTCGGCCTATCGAGCATGCTGCCATTGTCCCGCGCCGGTTGGTGCCCGGCAAGGTTCGTTATATTCTTTGTTCTATGCCGCCGTCATGATTTCGACTTCGCCTGCAAAGCTGGACGGGGCGGGCACGAGATCGCCAAATTCCTGCAGCGTTTTTAGATGACCTTGAATTGCTTCCCGTATGTTGGCTTTGGTCTCGTCAAGAGTCTGACCGGTGGTTACACATCCTGGGAGGTCCGGGACGTAGGCCGCCCAGTTGTTCTGAGCCTTTTCAAAAATCACCGCATATTTTACGCTCATCCCAACTGGCTCCTTGAACTCAGCGTTTTGTCTACCATCCGACGCATCGAAGCATCCGCATTCTTGCTGACCACGTCAGCCAGCTTAACCCATGCCACGTCGCGAGATTCGGCGCTTACGATGAGCGGTGACTCCGGGTCGGCCTCAAACAGGAACCGGACGTCATAATGATCATGCTCGGGTTCCGATTTGCGGGCCGGTATCGTGTGTACATCCAGATCGAAAATGGCCTCTGAGACGATACGGACAGTCGTCAGGCCAGATTCCTCGCGAGCCTCGCGCAGTGCAGAGCCCAACAGGCTTTCGTCGCCATCCTCTATATGCCCGCCCATTTGCAGCCAACGGTCGAGACGTTTGTGCCAAGTGAGTAGCGTCCGCTCGCGTGCTGGATCCACGATCCAACAGGAAGTCGTGATGTGGCCGATCGCGAGGGAACGGAGAAAGCAGTCTTCGTTCCCCTCGACAAAGTGCCGCATCCGGGCGAGCATGGATCGCTCGTCCTCGTCATGCGGGATGTAGGCGTTGAGGTGTAATTGAAAGTCCGAGCGGTTCATTGCTTTAGGAAGGCGGGTCGCCAGGACCCGCGCGGAGGCGCGGCCTCCGTTCTTTAAACGATGGTTTCAGTCTGAGATGGTTAGTAAAGTCAGACCGTCAGCAGCTTACGGAAACCCTCGCCGTCGATCCGTCGGCCTACATAAAAGGACCCGAATAGGGCGTAGGCCGCGCTGACCTCGTCGAAGCGCATTTCATAGATCAGCTTCTTGAACACCAGCGGATCGTCCGCAAACAGGTCAACGCCCCACTCCCAATCGTCGAATCCAATGGAGCCGGTAATGATCTGCTTGACTGTTCCCGCGTAGCGTCTTCCGATGGCCCCGTGATCTGCCATCATTTTCTGGCGATCTGGTAATGAGACCTGGTACCAATTCTTATGCTCGCCCCGGCGGCGATCCATTGGATAAAAGCAGACGAACTTCGCCGAAGGCATCTCTGGGTAGATCCGAGGAGCCATGGCTTCGCGTCCCCGCTTCAGCGATTCTTCAATCCCAGCGTTCCATTCAGCTGTGTGAGGTTGGATATTGCGCTCCGCCAGCTCCGTGTAGGTCTTCATGGTCGATTCATAGAGACCCAGTTCGACCACGGATAAATAGGATGTTGTCTCCTCCATGAAGTCCCACAGACGCAAGTGCGAGATTTGGGTCTGTACGTCCAATAGCGCCTCGAAGCTGTTCCGGAAGTGGACCAGCATCACATCGCCTTTATGCCCGAGCAATGAAAACGCCGCGCTATTCTCTTTGCCGAGTGCGGCCAGCGTCGTGATGGCTTCTTCTAAAATCGTTGCGCGTTCCGCGACCGGAAGCGCTCGCCATGAAGCCCAACGGATGCGCGCCATCTGATGCAGAACGCTAGCCCCTTCCAAGGTGAGCGGCACGGGGGGCATGGTGTCGAAATGAGGCATACCCTCTAGTGTAGTGCTGCACACCTAGGGCTTGGAAGCCGATATTTTAGTAAAGCTGTATAGGTTAAGAAAGAGCAGAATGACAAGGGAGCGGATGAATTGCAGACTTAGGTACGAAATGCGAAGGCCAGACGCTTAACTACCGAGTAATCCGCCATGCCCGAGGCCAGCGATTTCCCATCCGGATACTCGATATCTGGCCAGCAGAGGAGGCAGCATCAGGTCGATCACATTGGGTTTGATAGAACGGAAACAACCAGGAGCTGACACGACTGGCGTCTCCCCATGATAGGCGAGCATCAGCAAGTTGCCGGGTTCAACCGGTGCCAGAAACCGTTCCAGAGTGCACCCGACCTTGATCATGGCTTGTCCGATGACATCGTCTGGACCAGCAGGTGCCGTTGTTGACGCAATCAGAACAACGGTCGGGTTGGCGCGCAACAAGTGCTCCAGCGCTCGCGTGACCATGGATTCTTCCTCGATTACCGCGAGCGCAAAATTGGCCTGCGATCCAGCATGATCGCGTCCGTAATGATTCAGGCGCTGATTGATAATCGGCTCAAATAACTGACGAGCACGATCCCCATGAACTGGATCGGTATACAGGACCGCAACCGAGGGAGCCCGCAGCGGACGAGCCTGCAGAATCGGTCCGCGTTCGCGCAAGATCGTAATCACGGCCTCCAACTGTGTCTGTGGGACAGCAAACGGTGTGCTCTTTACCGTGGCGATCCGGTGTCCGGCCTTTGCAAAGCGAAAATTCGACTCAGTCGCAATAGCCAGGCTTGCCGTCGTATTGATCTGCCGCAGGAGGTCTTCGTCCACCAGCAGGCAGCAGTCTTCGGTCGCAAATAGATTGGCCCTGCCCCCCGCAGCAAGCCGGATTTCCAGGCAACCACAGCCGATTTCCTGGGCAACTTGGCTTACGGCACTATCCTCGCCAACTTCACCGTCCTCCAGTTCCGTCACCCAGACTTGATTCATTCCCTCATTCTCGAGGAGACGAACGTCGTCCTCGCTCAGAACGTGTCCTTTTGCAAGGAGCTTTTTTCCACAGGACCGAAATATCGTGGAACAGAGAATTCGGCCCGTGGACTGTTTAACCTCTAGCGTCAGTGCCTTCACGCGTCCTCTTCCCGCGAACTCGGCGGATTACCAGTAATCTCGCGTCAGTAAAGCCACCCCTGGGACATTTGCGAGTGTATGCAATGCCTATTGAGCGTTAATAGATAGTACTCCAGTGTTAATGGTTTCTCAATATGCCTTCGTTAAAATTTGCAAGTTATTTTCGACGGCTAAAAGTGAGCGACTCCTTGATCCTTGCCTTGGTCAAGGGTGCCTTGCATCATGACGATCTTGATGAATGGGTTTACGAAATCAGGCGGGTGCCGAGAGGCTGATTGTTGAGAAGCATGTGGGTGGCTCCAGTACGTGCGCCCGGCGCGATCCATACTTCGCCCACGCCCTTATCAAGCGCATCGATGGCAGCCTCAAGTTTGGCCTGCATTCCGCCCGTCGCTACTTGCTGCTCGATCAGTACGCGCGCCTGCTGACGAGTTACCTGAGGCAGCACTTGGCCATCGGAGCCTTTGACGCCATCCACGTCGGTGAGGAATAAAAGGCTATCGCATTTAAAAGCAGCAGCGCAGGCAACTGCCATTTGGTCAGCGTTAACGTTAAATATGGTTCCTTGGGAATCGCCAGCCACGCACGCAACAATAGGCAGAAAGCGCTCCGCTGTCAAAACCTCAAGCAGGCGCGCATTTGAAGCAATAGGCCGTCCCACAAGACCTAATTCGGGACTCAATACTTCCGCGTCGACGAGTCCGGCGTCCAATCCGCTGAGGCCGACGGGGCTTGCACCAGCGGCCCGAAATGCGGTCACCAGATCTGAATTTACGCTGCCTCGGAACACCTTCACCACGGCATCGATGACTTCCGGCGAGGTAACGCGCAAGCCATTCACGAATCGGCTCTCGACGCCACGCTCCGTCAGAAAACGAGTCATCTGCTTGCCGCCGCCGTGCACCACGACAACCTGACGATCCCTTGCCCCCAGTTCAGCAGTAATCTCGCGGGCCAGCCGCAGTCTCGATTCGAGGGAATCCAGCAGGGTGCCGCCTAGCTTGAGCAGGATCTTCATAACCACGCCTTAAAGCAGCCCCATCGTCTCCGGAAAGCCGAGAGTCAAATTCATATTCTGTACTGCCTGACCAGCCGCGCCTTTGCCGAGATTGTCAATTGCTGCAATAATTACGGTCCTACAAGAAGGTGAGTCAAATACGACTCCAATATCGCAGTAATTAGAATGAGCTACCGCGAGCACGTCGGGAACTTGAGACGCTGGGTAAATACGAACAAATGACTCCTGTGCATAACGGTTGTTCAGAATGGAGATCAGGTCGTCGGCCGATCGAATCGTTTTGTCCGCCCGGAAGTAGATCGCTTCCAGGATGCCCCGATCGATTGGGATCAGCTGTGCGGTAAAACTGAACTCCGATTCCTCGATGTTCGAGTTCTGCAGCACCTCGGCCACGTGCCGGTGATTCAGAATCGAGTAGGCGGAGAAATTGTTCGTCACCTCACAGAAACTGGTCTTGAGCGATGCTTTGCGGCCCGCGCCACTGACGCCGCTCTTAGCGTCGCAGACAATGCCGGATTCACGATGAATCGCACCAGCCTCAATCAAGGGTCGAAGCGCGAGATTCGCAGCCGTCGGGTAACAGCCAGGGTTTGAGATCAGGCGGGCTTTAGGGACCAGCGCTCTGTGGAACTCCGGTATCGAATATACGGCCGATTTCAGCAACTCGGGTTGCGTGTGAGGTTCCTTATACCAGCGCGTGTAGTTTTCCGCCGTCTGAAGGCGGAAAGCACCGCTTAAGTCGATCACTTTTGCTCCGGCATCCAGAAAGGATGGTGCCAGGTCCATCGAAATCTCAGGCCCAGTCGCGAGAAAAACAGCAGCGAGGCCTCCGGATCGGACCGAACCTGCGTTGCAGGGCATCCGCCGAGGACCGGAGTAACCGATTGGACGGACTTCTTTATCGGTCTCGCGATGCTCCAGCAACACGGGTTCCGCATTGGGGTGTTTGGAGAGGATCTTGATCAACTCGGCTCCGCTATAACCGCTGAAGCCTGCGATACCGACGGGAGTTCTAGACATGGTCAATTTCGGGGTCCCGCTGTATGGACCCGAAATTCCAGTATGCCACGACATTGAGATCTGGCCCTGCTAGGCTTCCATTGCTTACGTCGGTATTGCGGATTTGCTACAGGCTCTGCTCGTCCACGGATTTCTGCGCTAGATCGCCAAGAATAGGCAGCCGATAATCTTCGTCGTGATTCACTTTTACCAGCATAAAGATCCACGCGCCCAACAAAACCAGGTGTAGAAGGCCGGAAACCCCGCTGAGGCCCGCGCCTGGAATTTTGGTCATCGGGCTAACCACCCATTCCACCAATAGCCAGGCGACGAATAGATACAGGCTCTGGAACGCGTGAAAACGAATCCGATTATTGCCACGGAAACGGGGGGAAGCCAGCACTCCGATTCCAGCGAGCCAGCCAATCCAGGGCAAGTAGCAAAGCAGCACGGTCGTCCGGTCCGGCATGCTATTCCAGAAGTCGCCCGGCCTGTTGGTACCCGGTCCACTGGCCGCGGGTCCGCCTGTAAAATTCGGACCTCCAGGGTTTGCGCCAAATGGTGTATCGGCTTGGCGCGACCCACACTTAGCGCAGAAGCGGTCGACTGCTCCTACGGCACTTCCGCATTGTATGCAGTACGGCATCTCTTACTACAGAATACGACGCCGACCTCGCCTGGGTTCCAAACCTTTGATCAACGCTTGTTCAGCATAAACCCGGCTAAACTAAGTTACTTGCTGCTCTCCTCGTGGACCTATTTCGTCTTCCTGGTCGCGATCCTCTTCCTGTACTGGCCGTTGGCGCACAGACGGGCGGCGGCGCTGGCCGTCATCTTATTTGCGAACTATTTTTTCTACGCACGTTGGGATTTTTACTACCTGCTGCTGATCCCGGCCATGTCCACTTGCGATTATTTTCTGGGGTTGGCGATCGACAAGTCCTCCGATCCACGAACCCGCAAAGGCTTCGTGACCGGCAGTATCCTGATGAACCTGAGCGTGCTCGCCTTGTTCAAATACATGCCGTTTTTCCTGGAAAACTGGGCGCACTGGACCGGCCGTCCGGTGCCCGCCTGGCGATTGACGCTGCCCATTACACTATCCTTCTATGTATTCCAGGCTCTGACCTACACCATCGACATCTATCGTCGCGACGCTTCGCCTACCCAAAGCTATCTTGCCCATCTAACTGCGGTTTCGTTCTTCCCCACGACACTAGCTGGACCGATCACGCGGGTTTCCTCGCTCATCGATCAATTGGAGAAGCGCAGACCCTTGGTGGCTTCCGACGGCAGCAAAGCGCTGTTCCTGATCGGCATGGGACTGACCAAGAAACTGATGATCGCCGACTACCTGGGGTCAAACTTGGTTGATCGGATCTTCGACTTTCCCAATCTCTACAGCGGGACAGAAGTTCTGGTTACGGCCTACGCCTACGCTTTGCAGATCTACTATGATTTTTCAGGCTATACCGACGTAGCGATCGGGTCGGCTCTCCTGTTGGGGATCAAGCTGCCGCAAAACTTCAATCAACCTTACTCCGCCTTGAATCTCTCCGACTTCTGGCGCAGGTGGCATATCAGCTTGTCCAATTGGCTGCGCGACTATCTTTACTTCTCGCTTCCGGGCAAACGGTCGAAATGGAAGTTCGTGCCGTACATGAATCTGGCGATCACCATGATCATCGGAGGGCTTTGGCATGGCGCGAACTGGACCTTCGTCGTCTGGGGCGCCATGCATGGCTTCGGTCTGGTCGCCGTTCGTCTGTGGCAGGAGCACCGCCCCAAACAGTTGCAGAAAATCCCGTCGCAGGTCCGACGGTATGCGAGCATCTTCCTTACAGTTCAGTTTGTGACTTTGGCCTGGGTGTTCTTCCGTGCGCCTACGCTAGAAGTAGCTTTCATAATGGTAGGGAGGATGAGTTCTGGTACCGTTTCTTTTTCCAACGTCTCCCGCCCATTGTGGATTATCTTGGTTATTGCGTTGCTTGGCCATTATGTGCCGAAGCGATGGTACGAAGGCAGTTTAGACTTGTATATGCGCGCTCCGTTTTATGCGCAGGCCGCGTTACTGGCAGCTCTGGTCGCCGGTATGCAATATGTGGTGACCACGGGCGCTGCGCCGTTCATCTACAACCAGTTTTAGAGGTCTTGTTTTTGCGATTCGGAGGAATCAGATAAGTCGCGATGTTGCCGTCGAAAACGATGTTGCCGTTGAAAACTATGTTGACCGTTGGGACCTTCTCGCTGTTCATGGCGCTGCCCAGCCTGATTCCCGCTTTGCAGCAATTTCAGCCGACCAAAAACGCGTCGCTTGTCATCCAACGAATCCCTCTGGTGTGGGATCTGCCGGTGCCTTTTTCGCAGGATCTTGCGGGTCTCAATCTTGAGGAACTGCGCGCCGCCCGAGCCGTAGCTGTGGCCAGGGAGCAGTTGATTGACCCAAACCACGAACTCGACCATTTTTACCAGGCACTGTATAAGCAGGCCATACAAAAGGGCGGTCCTGTGCGAGTGGTTCACTACGGGGACTCGCCGACCACAGCCGACATGATCACGGCGGACGTGCGCGGACTGCTGCAGAAGCAATTTGGCGACGCAGGTGCCGGCTTCCTGCTGATCGCTAAACCATGGGCCTGGTATCAACATCGCGGTGTCGCGATGGATGCCAAGAACTGGAGCATCGATGTGGCTGGCGCAGCCGCCAATATCCAGGACGGGCTCTTCGGATTGGGCGGCTCCCGTGTGCGTGGGAACCCCGGTGGGGTGGCCAGTTGGACCTTTCCGGATAAACAACAGACCTCTGCGGAAGTCGCCTTTCAAGCCATGCCAGGCGGTGGGAGTTTCGTGTTTGAGGCAGACGAAAAGCAGGTAGGCAAGGTGGATACCGCCGCGTCCGAAATTCATCCGGACTATGCAAGCTTTTCGATTCCAGCTGGAGCCAGCCGCTTCCGCCTGCGCGTAGATGCCGGATTCGTGCAACTGTTCGGCGTGGAGTTCCGCACCGATCAGCCGGGCATCATCTATAGCAATCTCGGCATTAATGGTGCCAACGTGACCATGGTTTCGCGGACACTGGACAAGAATCATATGACCGCGCAGTTGCGTCACTATAAGCCGGATCTGGTGGTACTCGCATACGGCACCAATGACAGTGACTACCGTCGTTTTGTCGACCGCTATTGGTCGGCGGAGATGGATGTGGCCGTCAAGTGGGTGCGCGCGGCACTGCCGGATGC
>JBDTUY010000038.1:0-17233 GCA_040007495.1 Acidobacteriota bacterium
TCCATCAGCAACAAATGCGGCTCAGTGACCAGCGCCCGGGCCAGCGAAACTCGCATCCGCATCCCGCCTGATAGCTCCGCTGGATACTTCTGTTCCGCATCCGCCAACCCGACCTGCGCAAGCGTCGCGCGAGCTTTGTCGTATCGCTCCAATCGCTCGACCCCCTGCAGTTCTAACGGCAACGCCGCGTTATCCAACACCGATTGCCACGGCAACAGATGCGCGTCTTGGAATACAAACGCTGTTCGAAATACCTGCGGCTCCATCCGGATCTCGCCTGAATTCGGTTCCGCGAGCCTCGCGATCATCCGTAACAACGTCGATTTTCCGCAGCCCGACGGTCCCAGGATGGCAAGGAATTCACCGGACGCGACATCAAGATCGAAGCCTGAGATCACAACTTGGCCTTCAGAAACCGGGGAACCCGACTTCGCAAATACGCGCCGCACACCTTTCAGATGCAATGCAACGCCACGTGCGTTATCTACGCTGATTGGGGAAAGGTCGGCCAAGGGTTCATTCGCAATTTTACATCAGGTTGCCACAGCCTCCACATCAGGCGAGAACAGTAGTGCAAGAACCCCAACAATCTTTGTACACTGATCGGCATGAAGCTCGCGCAGAAACCGAATACCGAGCGCAAGCCTGTCAGAACCCCAGGCCTAGTCTGGCTGGCTTTAGGCGCAAATCTGGCGCTTTTGACCTTCGCACTAGTCTATTCGAAAAGCGCCGCGACGACCGCTGCCGAAGGCACCCGAGCCGTGTGGCTATTCGCAGGCCCAATGGCTCTAATCTTCCTGATCGGCGCCGCCACAGCTAGTTGGACCTATCTGTGGTCCAGACGAGAAGCGATCCCGATCCCGCGTGCTGCGTTTCTGCCAGTCAGTGTGTTCGTCCTCGGCGTAATCATCGCGCTGGCGTTGGCCTTTGGCGTCGATACGATGATCTTCGGCGTACCGATGCAGCACAGCAATTGACAGCTACCGGATCAGCGTCACTTTGACCCCGAGCTTCATATCAGCCCAGATTCGATCTGCTGTTAGCACCTCACTAGCCGACTCGCGCCGCGCAAGCGCAATGCAAGCACAGTCGCCAAAGCTTAAGTGCTGATGCTGCGTCCCTATTTCAGCGGCCAAAATAGCATCCTCATAGCCGAACGGGACCACAGGCAGGAATAGGTGAGACAGGATATTGGTCGCATGTGCGAGGGTCGCGCCTTTCCGCATGACGACTCGTATGGCTTCACTCGCGTTGACGCTACAGATCACAGAGTCCGACAACTTCCGCAATACAACATCAGCGCCCGGTTCAGATTGAAGCACCGCCACAACTGCCGAGCTATCGAGAACGACGGCCATGTTTCTTTTCTAACCGTTTCAAGTCAGCGGCGATTCGTGCCTCTTTTGCTCGCTCTTTCGCCATGTCACTACGCCTGTCGGCAAATAGCTCTTCGACCAAGGAGACGCCTGCCGGAACCAATTTGCGCACCATCGCCTGCGCCTCCCGAATAGCCTGCTCCCGCGTCATAATCAGAAGCCGACCATCTTCCTCAAGCACAACGAGATCCTGCCCAGGCTTTAGACCCTGAGATTCACGAAAAGAGGCGGGAAGGGTAATGCGGCCCTGTTTATCTAAGATATAGGTACCCATAGGAACTCCAACCTAAATATAGCATCTTAGGGAAATATTCACTCATCCAGCGGTTTAGTGTCTCGCTTGGCGACTAGTATGAAGTCTTTGAAAGGATTGCCAATCAGGAACTTCATCACCACCGGCCCCACGCCGAAAATAGTCAGCAACGCCGATAGTAGGGGGAAAATGTTTAGACGGAACAATGCCATGAGAATAGTCAACGGACCTAACAACATGTAAGACGCCAGATTCGCCAACGCCAGCCTCCAGATCAGGAACCAACCCAGTCGGAGCCTCGTGGACATCGTTCCGGTTCGCTCAACAGGCTCTGCTGCCCCGGACAGCATCACGATACAGAACTTCCTGTACGGTCGCCGGTGTATCCAAGGCACCGTCAATAGCACTCCCGCCGCGAAGCCGATGTTTGAGATCAGAAACTGCACCGGCGTTTGGTTCAAGAGCACGTTGGCTCTCTCCTGCCCTGTAGCAGCCAACAACACGATCGCGCAGATCGTGAAGAGGACGATTAAGTTCAAAAACGAAACCCAGTAGATCCGCCAAAATGCGGCTAAACCTTCCAAGTACGACAAGTCAGTATCTATTGGCGCTATAGCACTCTGACTGGGTAGCCAGCCGCAACTACAACCCATCTCACTCAGCATCAGTTGTTCAGCGCACTTCGGACACGTCATCGGAACTCGTTCTCCCCCGCATCAGCAACCACCACCCGACAACACCTAAAGCTGGCATCACGCTCATGAAGACAAACGTTTGCGAATACAACTTTTGATCGAACCACCGGCCCAACACCGGCAGCATCACCGCGACCAGTGCAGACCAGGACCCCGCTGCCATGCCCGCGACCAGCGACGTCTGCCCAGCCGGATACATGCGAGCCCCATAGCGCAGACTCAACACCACGAATCCCGATGCGATAAACATGGACCAGAAGAACAGCACCATCACCATCGGCAGCGAAGTTATCCAGGTCGCGCCTGCGATGGGCAGCGCCAAAATCGCGAGCATTACGTACAAACCCAGAGGCTGCTGCGTCCCCTCCTGATTCGATTGCAGCGACCGATCCGCTACCCAACCCCACACAAAATATCCGACCTCCCATCCCAGCGGTGGAACCCACAATATCTTCCCTAGTTCCGCTTGCGAAGCCCCCATCACGCGATTCAAGTACAGTGGCGCAAGATACAGGATCGGCCCCAGCGCGAACGCTCCCAGCCCGTACGCGCATACCAACGCCCAGTAGCGACGCTCAAGTAAATTCGGCCATGCGATCTTCGCGGGACGTCGCTCTGGGATCGGCAAATAAGGAGGCTTAGCCGTCCACCACCACAACACCAGCCACGCCGCGCCCAGCGCACCAGTCAGCAGGAACGTCGATCGCCACCCATACATAGCCGCGATGGGAACAACCAGCACCGGCGCGACCATTGCACCTGGTGAGCCTCCGCTGTAGGAGATCGCGATGCCGCGTGCGCGCTTGTTCGCAGGCAGCGAATCCATCGCAGTACGAAAACCTCCAGGGAAGGTAGCGCCTTCTCCGAATCCCAACACCGCCCGCACTACAGCGAATCCGATGAAGCCGCCCATCCACGCATGCGACGCGCTCGCAACGCTCCACACACCCACCGCGATCAACATGCCGATTCGCACGCCGACGTAATCCAGCACGGAACCCCAGAAAGGATTGCCAACCATGTACGCGGACGAAAATGCGGAGACCACCGTTGCATAGGTCGCCGTGTCCATCCCCGTGTCGGCAAGAATCGTAGGCGATAGGACAGCAAGAATCTGCCGGTCCAGGTACGACAGCCAGGAACAAACCATCATCACGAAGCTCGGCAGCCAGATCCTCCAGCCCAGCCGAGACTCGCGTGTCATGTTTCCCAATCCAACCATCTAGCCCCCCTGCGCAGGCATCCAGACACAAAACTACCTGCTAGAGTATCAGCACATAGGAGGACGACCTTGAGGCCGTTGGTTAGTTTTTGGCGACCGCGCTCTTCAAGTCGTACGATTCATCGGCAGCCTGCTCGGGCGAAATACTCGTGCGAGCCCCGATGATCTTGCGCGCGGTCAAGTGCTCCGCTGGGCGATTGATCGAATCAATCGACCGCAGTTCCCCGCCCTTGTAATAGAACACCGAAAACTTGCGAGCCTCCGGTTCTCCGCGCGTCACTACAGTGTCGAACCCATGCGCGAGCCCCGTCATCTGCATCTTGATGTCGAACTGATCGGTCCAGAACCAGGGTGTCGCTTCATACGGAACACTATGCCCGGTGATCGATTTCGCGACCGATAGCGCCTGATCCACTGCATTCTGCACGGATTCCAGCCGCACCCGAGCCTGCGCAAACGGATTCGGATACTCCGCGCAATCGCCAATCGCAAAGATGGAAGGGTCATCGGTCCGCAGGTATTCGTCGACCACGATGCCGTTGCCTATCGCGAGTCCCGCTGACTGAGCAAGCTCCGCATTCGGGACTACGCCAATACCCACCACCACCAAATCAGCCGGAATCACACTGCCGTCTTTCAACAGGACGGCATCCACCTTGCCGGACGATCCTCGCAATCCTGCAACACCCACATTGAGCTGCACACTCACACCCTGCTGCGCGTGGGTTTGCAGAAAATACTCAGAAACCACAGGAGCCACCACGCGCCCCATCAGCCGGGGCGCAGCTTCGATAACCGTGACCGATTTCCCCGCAGCCTTGGCCGCCGCCGCGACCTCAAGCCCAATAAACCCGCCGCCGATGACAACAATGGATTGCGCGAGATCGATGCGCTGCTTAATCTCAAGCGCCTCAGCAACTGTCCGCAGATAGCAGACGCCGTCCAGCGTCGCGCCTTCAATCGGCAGCAGACGATTGCGAGCACCCGTCGCCAGCACCAGCGAGTCATAGCCAATTCCTTGACCCGATGCCAGAGTGACCGCGCGACCCACCCGATCGATACCCGCTGCCCGTTGTCCCGTAATCAACTCAACCCGTTGCGTCGCGTAAAACGGCGCAGGCCGCAACATCGCATGCCGAGCTTCCTGCTTGCCCGACAGCAATCCCTTCGATAGCGGAGGCCTCTGGTACGGCAATTCCGCTTCATCACCGATAATCGTGATGGAGTCCTGATAGCCTTCGGCCCGCAGCGACACAGCAGTTTGAAAACCACCTTGTCCGCCGCCAACAATAACGATGCCTTTATTTGTCATATGTCACCACAAGCCAGGAGGGCCTCGCCTTTAGGGGGGCGGGACCCTGGTCCCGCAACGAGGCCCCAGCCTCGTCCAATAATGTTGATCAGCTTAGCCGTGCCTACTGCTTGTCCGGGGTATGCACAACCAGCCCCTCGAACTTCGGCGTAACACGCAGCTGGCAACTTAAACGACTATTCGGCTTCCGCTCCGCCGACGTAGAATCGAGCATCGCCAGTTCATCCTCACTCGGAGCAGCCAGCAAACTCAGGAACTGTTCCTCGACGTAAACGTGGCAGGTCGCGCATTGGCAGTTGCCTCCGCACTCGGCGACAATACCGTCGATGCCATTCTGCACGGCACCTTCCATGACAGTGTCACCTTCCGGCACGTCAACCTCGACAGAAAGTCCGATGTCGGCAATGTATGTGATTTTGGGCATAGTGGTTTGGGAATCCACATTATCACCCATCGCAGCAACCGGACACCACAGTCGAACACCTGCGGCTAGTTCAGATCGAAATGAACTGTGATCTCAGTGATCACCTCGGCTGGCTCTCCACTCAGCAGATATGGCTTGTACTGCCACTGAGAAACTGCATCGATCGCCGCCTGCCGAAGCAGTGCAGGACCACTGACGATGCTTAGGTTTGCGACATGCCCGTCCTTACCAATGATCGCGGTCAGCACCACTTTCCCCTCCTGATGCGCAGTCCTCGCGATGCTGGGATAGATAGGTTGGACCATTTTGATTCGGAGTCCCTCTGTCACCCCCCTCTGGAGCCTCGTCGGCCCAGACCCACGCGGTGCTGGTATCGGTGGAAGGGTCGACGGCGGAGCCAGCGCTAGAGCAACTGGAGACACCTCGCTGACGGCACCCGGCGGTAACACTCCGACGCGAATGCGGATCGCTGGATTGTCCACACCGCCAGCGGCCGTAGCTGCCGAAGACTCCAGAATCGTGACCTCAAGGCTCCGGTCCACCTGGCTTTTGATATAGACGTTCGCCGCGTGAATGTCGGCTGCGCTAATCGTATCGCCAACCTCGAACAACAGCACCTTCCGTGCGCGAGCCTCCAGCACCGGACTGAGGCTTTCAAACGCGATCTGCTCAACCAGCAGCCTGGGGGCCCCGAGAGCTCCAGCAGGTGGAATAGGTTGCGGCGCTACCGGTATCGAAGTACGGCCCGCTTGGGTCTGCGCCAAACCGAGCGATGCCGTCACCAGCAGCAATGGGAGCAGGAATACCTTCATAACGCGACCAGAATACCTCTACTCAGCTTCAAAGTGAAGCACTATATCCGTCGTAACCTCGACCGGTTGCCCCTTCTCCAGATACGGTTGATATTCCCACTGTTTCGCCGCCTCGATCGCAGCCGACCGCAACAGGCTGGACCGTCAAGCTATTGAAGATCCTTAAAACCAGTCCGTCCCTACCAATGATCGCGCGCAACACCACGACTGATGACACGTGGGCTGCTTTCGCCCCAGTTGGATACACGGGCGCAATCCTTTGATGGGTTGCGGCACCGGATCATACGCCATGACCCCGTGCGGTGGTCGCGACGGCGTCCACCCACCCCGCACAACGCAATCTCCATTCCCTGCCGTACTTACCACTTTCACCGCAGCTCACGCCAATCTGCATCCCCTACCCTCAAGTCAGGAGTTCAGCGCTTAGGCATCGGAGAGCTGGACCGGTCGAGCCTTTCGAGGCGAAGTGCGGCATTTCTCGAGACACTGCTGCAACGGCCCGTCGCTTCGGCGTGCGTGATGTCTGTTAGCTTGTACACGACGAGTCCCTAGCGGTTGTGGGTCAAGAAAGCCGCCTTCCTGCTGTAGGAAGTTAAACCATAACAGCTCGGGACGTCCTTAAAGCATGCACATCGAATGAGAGGTTTGAAGCAGCAGACCAAATGAAATGAAGTAAAGCAATCCTCACAAGTCGCCGCACTCGCCATGCCCGCAACGGAGCCGCTGCGCCAACCCGGAGCCCATTCCGATATGATCGTGCTATGAGTACCCAGACAGTGTTGATCTCGGGTGCAGGGATCGCGGGTCCGACCGTCGCCTATTGGCTGCAGCGAGCCGGTTTCACGCCGACCATTGTTGAGCGCGCACCCCGCTTGCGAACCGCGGGCTATGTGATCGATTTCTGGGGCCTGGGCTACGAGATCGCCGACCGCATGGGCCTCGGCGAAGCGATCCAGCGCGTCGGGTATCACGTTCGCAAAGTGCGCTTCGTGGACGATCACGGCCAGCGGGCCAGCGGTTTTGGCACCGACGTGTTCGCGGACATGGCAGGCGGGCGTTTTATCACTCTGGGCCGCAGCGACCTATCGCGAATTATTTTCGAGAAGTTGCAGGAAATTGAGGTCCTGTTCGGCGATGAAGTGACGGCGATGTCCGAGGAAGCCGATTCCGTTCGGGTCCAGTTCCAGCATGCCGGGGAACGCCACTTCGATCTCGTGATCGGTGCGGACGGCCTGCACTCCAACATCCGCAATCTGGCATTCGGGCTGGACCATTTGGAGAAGCAGTTGGGCTATACCGTGGCGGCGTTCGAGGTTGCTGGATATCGTCCTCGCGACGAGGATGTCTACTTGATCTACGGCTCGCCGGGCACCATGGTGGGACGATTTACTCTGCACGACGATCGCACACTATTCCTGATTGTCCTCACCGACGACGACGTGGCATCGGGTCCCTTGCCCTCACTGGAAAGCCAAAAGGCCATTCTACGCCGCCGTCTCAGCGGCGGAAAGTGGGAATGCGAGCGCATCCTGGCCGAACTCGACAAGACACCTGAGTTGTACTTTGATCGGGTCAGCCAGATTCAGATGGACCATTGGTCGAAGGGTCGGATCGCGTTGCTGGGTGACGCGGCGTTCTGCGTATCATTGCTGGCGGGTCAGGGCTCGGCCTTGGCCATGACATCCGCGTACATCCTGGCGGGCGAACTCGCCAATGCTGGCGGCAATTACGCGCTGGCATTCCGCCGTTATGAGGACTTACTGCGGTCGTATGTCGGCATGAAACAAGCGGGGGCGGAGCGCCTCGCCACTTCGTTGGTGCCTCGAACACGATTCGGCCTGTTCTTCCGCAATCGGGTAGTCAACGCCCTCGGCACCATCCCAGGTTTGGCCAAATGGGCGTTCGGCTCCGAACTGATCGACAAGCTCAAGCTGCCCGAGTACAACTGGCAAACCCAAATGCCTACGCCAACAGCCGAAGCCAAGCCTGCACCCGCGCCGTGATGTCGCCATCTTCAGGAAACAGATCGGCAACAACAGCGACCGAGTCCGCACCCGCATCAATGACCGCGACAGCATTCGCGCGCGTGATCCCGCCGATGGCGACCAGTGGCTTCTGGGTCAAGGGACGAATACGCCGCAACTCGGCAACGCCCACCACCGCATCCGGATTCTCTTTGCTGGCAGTTCCGAAGATGGGCCCCAGCGCGAGATAATCAACGGGTTCAGAATCCGCAGCTCGCAAGTGTGCTTCCTTGTGTGTCGAGAACCCGATGATCGCATCGACACCCACCACTCGCCGAGCGGCTTGCGGTGGCAAGTCGTCCTGTCCAACATGCAACGCCGCGCAGAACAGTTTGGCCAGATCCGCTCGATCGTTCACCACCAGTAGTGCGCCACTTTTCTGAGTTAACTCAGCAATTGCTTCCAACCACAAAAAAGCCTGCCGCGAGAAAAACGTCTTGTGCCGGAATTGCAGGATGCGTGCACCGCCATCAAGGATTTGGCGCGCACAATCGATGGGATCAAGGCCACGCGCCAATACAGCAGTCGTATCGAGAATGGGATAAAAACCAGGTAGCTTCATTACGATTCAAAGCCGATGTGGGGTAGGCCGCCAGGCCTGCAAGTCGGCATCCATGCCGACTCTTGGACACGCATGCAGAAGAAGTAGGCCCGCATCAAAACTAGGCGGCCGCCAGCACCTCTGCAGGAGAGGGCTTTCCGCGCTTCGCATACCGGATCACACCATCCGGCCCGACCAAGTACACGGTGCGGCGAGCCGCGAAACCGCCCCAACTGTTGTACGCCCGAGCAATCTTCTCGCCTGCATCCACCAGCAGCGGAAACGGCAATTTGTGTTTCTTTTGAAATGCCCCGTGACGCGCCGCCTTAGCCGGATTCACGCCGAACACCACAGCATTCGCGCTCTTCACGGCAGCCCAGCTGTCGCGAAACTCGCATAGTTGCTGCGTGCAGACCATGGTGTCATCCGCCGGGTAGAACACCAGCACGACATTCTTGCCGCGCAGGGATGACAGCGAAACTCGTTGACCCTCAGCAGAAGTGGCAGTGAAGTCAGGCGCAGGAGTGCCGACTTCCAGGGGTTGTGCGAAGAGCCAATCGAGCATGAACTCTAGACCTCTTCATCTTCTGAGTCTTCGCTCTCGTCGTCCTCAACTTCTTCGTCGTCTTCCGCCTCGTCCTCGGCATCCATCGCGAGCATCTCTTGTTCGAGCAGTTCGTCCTCGCTCAACTCGGCATCTTCATCCGTCGCGCCGAGGCTCTCATCCCATGCATCTTGCTTCGCAGGCTTTGCTTTTTTGGACTGCGCCTTCTTGGGCGTCGTGGCCGTAGGCTTCACCAGCTTGCCGGTCTTCGTATCCCTAACAACCGGCTTGCTCGGAGCCTCTTCGTCCATCTTCAGAAGCTTCCTGAACTTCGCGATCTCCTGCGGCGTCAACGATCGATAGCGTCCCGGAGCCTGATCCAGCACCAGAAATCCAATCCGCACTCGACGCAGCTTTTCCACTAAGCGTCCAAAATACTTGAACATCACATGGATTTGATTCTGACGGCCTTCCGCAATCCGAACCTCATACCAAGGATTGTTGCCTGGCTTGATCAGCTTCAAGTGCGCAGGTGCGGTCTTGCGCCCGGAGACCGGAACCCCGGAGCGGAACTTCTTTTCCTGTTCCTCCGTCAGCGTGCCGGTTACCTTCACGTGATACGTCTTCATCACGTGGCTGTCGGGCGACGTGATGCGATGCGTGAACTCACCGTCGTTGGTTAGCAGCAACAGGCCTTCGCTTGAATAATCGAGACGGCCGACGGGGAACACGCGTTCTTTCAACCCGCGCAGCAGATGCATCACAGTCTGACGGCCTTGCGGGTCGGAGACCGTGGTCACCGTTTCACGAGGCTTATTCAACGCGATATACAGGTGTTTGCGCGGTGCGCGCAGCAGCGTTCCGTCGACTTTGATGTGATCGCGATCCAGGTCCGCCTTCGACCCAAGCTCCGTGATCACCTCGCCGTTCACCGACACGCGGCCTTCCTGAATCATGCCTTCGGCCTTGCGGCGGCTGGTTACGCCGGTTTGCGAAAGGATCTTTTGCAGCCGTTCTTCCATGGTGTTTATCCTGTCACAAGCCTGAACTGATTACTCAACCGGATCGCCAGTACTTTCGGGTACGGGTTCCTCGGTCGCGGGCGCTTCCGATTCATCAGACGCTACTGCGGCTGATTCGATGGACTCAGGAGCAGCCGACTCCGTCGCATTCTCAGCATCCCCATCCAACGCCAGCGATTGCTGCGTGGCAACAGGTTCCGCTTCTTCCACCAATTCCATCCGACCCAGCTCTTCAAATTCCTTCAACGTCGGCAGCTCCGTCAAGCCCTTCAAGCCGAACTGCACCAGGAACTCTTTGGTGGTCTTGTAGAGAATAGGCTTGCCGACCACGTTCTTACGACCACCTTCCGCTATGAGCTTGCGATCCAGCAGCGTCTTCAATACACCTAAGCCCTGCACGCCGCGGATCTCCATAATCTCGGGACCGGTCACCGGTTGCTTGTAAGCGATCACGGCCAATGTTTCCAGTGCCGCCAGAGATAACTTCAAGGGAGGCGTCAGCTTCTTGACGAACGCGCGAACCGCTTCATGATGCTCTGGCTTGGTGGCCATCTTATAGCCGCCTGCCACTTCGCGAATGGTCAACCCATGCTCAGGCTGCGCGAACTCCAGTACCAATTCATCCAAAAGGCGCTTGATGCGATCAATCGGCTGCCCCAAAGCTGCTGTCAACTGCTGCAACGTAAGCGGCTCATCGGTCACGTAGACGACGGCTTCCAGAATGGCCTTCAGATCCGCATCGTCAGCCTCGGCTCGTAATTCTTGGGCTATTACTTCCTCTGTTGCAACGGCCTCGGCGAGAGATTCTGCCGCGTGCTCTTGCTCGACTTCCAGTTCCCGTTCGTGGGCTTCCTCCGCCCGGGCCTCTTGGACCTCAGGATCGACGGGCGGTTGCTGCTCCGCCTCCGATTCTGCGTCCACTTGAATCACTTCCATTTCGTCCATCAGTTGTATCCTTGCTCAATGGTCGACATCACGTCGCCGCCGGCCGAAAACGCCGTATCGAATCCCTTCAATCGCTTCAACGCGATCTCACCGAACGATTCGCTCTGCGTCAATCCCACCGCTTGGGCCTTCACCAATTCCAGCATCGCGAGAAACAGGCAGATCATGGCGCGCCTGCTCTTCTGGCGTTCAAACAACTCGACCGCTGGCACCGGACCCCGGCTGTTTTCCAAGATCGCGCGTAGAAAGCGGATCATATCCGGCACCGAAACGTCGTCGCCGCTCACTTCGTAGATTGGGCGAGCCTTCACCCGATCCAACACACCCTGAAGGGTTTTTACCAGATCGAACAACGTGACTGCCAAGCCGGGATCTTCGTCCGAGGCGCGGAATTCGGCGATCTGCGGGTTGGACCAGACGGCCTCTTCCACGATGCGCTTCTGATGCAGCATCTCAGCGGCACTCTTGAACCGTTCATGCTCCAGTAGTCGCTCCACCAGTTCAGCCCGGGGGTCCTCTTCTTCAGTCTCCAACTTTGCGAGTTCCGGATCGCGTGGCAGCAGCAGCTTGCTCTTGATGTGGATCAGGCTGGCCGCCATGTAGACGAACTCGGCGCTCAGTTCGATATTCTTGTCCGCCGCATGCGTCATGTACTCCAGGTACTGTTGCGTGATGCGGGCGATCGGGATGTCATAGATGTTGATCTCCTGTTTACGGATCAGATCCAGCAACAGGTCCAGAGGCCCATCGTATTGTTCCAGATGAAAATTGAGCGGCGACGACACAGGTATTCCAGGATAACAATCGCTGAGCCAGAGCGGAGCGTTTCAGCGCCGAAGAACTGTGGAAAAGCTGTGAATCACAGTGGAAAACCCGAGTTTTGTGGATGATTCATTTCAGGTCTAAAAAGCAGCTAGAGCATCTTCGGCAAGCGTATAAACCGGCTCCCGCGACGCGGAGGGCGGCCTTCAGTCGGTGCGGTGCTTGAGCGCCGATTCAGCAATGCGCCCCCAAAGGGCCGCGCCGCGTAAACGCCGCCCTCCGTCATCTCTGAAGCGGTCTAAAGAAAATTAGAATCCAGTACCCTTCACCCAAAAGCTCTCCGTCCAACGCGCACCCGGAGCGACCGTCTGCAACCCGGGATACTTCCCTGCCTGCGACAGGTTCGTTGCGCTGGTCACACCCGACATCGGTTCAAAGCAGATGAACGGTTGCGGCTGACCCTGCGAATTCGGCTCCCACACTACTGCCACCGGATATTTAGGACCGAAGCTGGTCTCAACCTTCATGTTGCCGGACTTAATGTAGAAGTGCGCACGACCATCGGCGTCGCGTTCCAGATCGGTGAAGCCGTCGTCCAAGGTTCTGCCTTGCAACGGAAATTCTTTTGCCAGTTCCATGGCAGTGTACTCACCAGTTGGGATCAAGCGAGAATCGGCGGTTACATGACGGCGGGCCGGGATATGGCCGACCCATTGATCGCGCGGTACGCCGGGAATCTGATAGTAAGGATGAAAGCCGATCACCACTGGCATCGCTTCGGTACTTAGATTGATGACTGTGAGTGTTACCTGCAGTTCGCCATTTTGCAGACGATACGTCATCTCGTATTCATGGGCGAATGGCCACTGGGCCATCAGTTCGGGGTGCTTCCAGAACTGCAAGCGCGCCGTGTAACGAGCCGAACTCTTGTCCGCAATCACCGACGTGACTTCCCAATAGGGAGTGCCGGTCAACAATCCGTGCAGAGGAACATCGCCGCGTACGTTGCCCAGTTCCATATCGAAGTTATATTTCTTACCGTTCGCGTAGAACGCATCCTGATCCAGACGATTGGCCCACGGGGCAAGGAAAGGAATGCCGGATAGCTGGGGGCGCTTCTGAAATTCATCGAGGCTCGTATATGGGAAGTAGAGAATATTCTTCCCGTTGATCTTCATCTCATAAGCCGTGTTGCCCACCGATGGAATCACCGCGAGTTCAATCTTGTGCACGGTGTCGCTCAGGCGGATGATCGGCACGCCCTGGTCTGAGGTTCGCTCGGCCCGGTAATCCGCGGTCTCGGGGTCCGCTGCGGTTGACGCCGTGCTCTGGGCCAAGCCTGAAGAGGCCAACGCGATTACGACTGCTACCCACCATGCCATCCGTCTCATTCGTTGTCCCGTTCCTTTCCGTTCTCTCTTCATCATAATAGTGCAGTCGTCAGGTCACTCACTCGCGTCTTTACGCTTGCCCTCCTCAAATCAAAGAAACCGGAACCACAAAAGGCAGTGAGCCGTCTAATAGATTCTTTGACGCGTGATAGACTCAAGCCGACTGTGTACGTTTAGAACTTAATGAGGTCACCAGCCATCCCGATCCTTGCCGCGTTCGCTGTGCTGGGACCGGTCGCGTTCATTGCGTTGGACCAGGCCCGAGGCCAAGCCCCGGTGCCAGCAAAGGGCGATCCGGATCGCCCCAGCTTCTCGCAGCCAAAAGTCACGATTGAGCCGCGTCAAAAGGGTCCTCCTAGCGACGGTTCCCGCCCGGAAAATCGCGTGGATCTACGAGTCGACACCAACGTCGTTCTGATTCCGGTCGCAGTGAATGATGTTCTGTTAGGCCGACCGGTTGCGGGACTGGAGAAGCAACACTTTAAGATTACCGACAACAAGATCCCGCAGAAAATCTCGTCGTTCGCGATGGACGATGCTCCGGTAGCGCTCGGCTTGGTATTCGATACCAGTTCCAGTATGAGCAGCGCCCTGGCAGCCGCGCGACGTGCCGCAGCCCTGTTTGTCGCAACCGCCAATCCTGGCGATCAATTTCTATTAGTGGAATTCGATAGCGCGCCGCGGCTCACCGTGCCCTTGACCGAAGATCTCGCCCACATCAAATACGAAATGACATTCACGCAGTCGCGCGGCGCCACTGCGCTGGTCGATGGCGTCTATATGGCGATGAGCGAGATTAAGAAATCACCTCTGCAGCGCAAGGCCCTAATCCTGGTTTCCGATGGTGGCGACAACAACAGCCGCTACACCGTCAGCGAACTGCGAACCGTGCTGCAGGAAAGCGACGTCCTGATCTATTCGGTAAGTCTCGTCGGCGATCCGGCGGAGTCCAATCCCGGTTTGTTGCGATTGATCTCGGAGCAGACAGGCGGCCGCATGTTCGTCGCCAACAGCGGCTTGCAGGATATCGCCAGCAAGATCAGCGTCGATCTTCGGAATCGCTATCTAATTGGGTACGTACCGAACAACTACGCGCGCGACGGCAAGTATCACAAGGTGGAAGTGGAGTTGAATCCGCCCAAGGGGCTGCCGAAGCTAAAGGCCTACTGGCGCAAGGGCTACTACGCACCGACCGACTAGGGGTCGGAGGGGTGCGGGACCCCTAGTCCGGGCCGAGTCCCCAGCTCGGTTGATTTGGCCTGGACAGAGATTTTCTGTACTGGTCCATTTGTCCCCGCGCTCACCCGTTTGCGGGCAGGCTGCACGGGGCTTGTAAAAATCTACTGCAACGTTAGCAACCCCTTGGCGGCCGCGATCAGGACACACAAGAGGGTGTGCGCTAGGAATCCGTAGTGAATCCAGTGCCGGGTAAAGCGGAGGACGAGCCCGAGGTCTTCGCGCATGATGCGCTATTGTGCCCTGCGGACTGCATGCAGGACCTATAGAGCAAAACGTACGTATTGATGGGAAAGAGTTTGTGGTACGTAACAGTTTCGTAGCGAAACTGGGCCAGTACCAGCGGTTTTAGCGACAGCCGATCCAGCTGGCGAGGCTCCGGGAACAGATAATTTGCACCCGGCTCAAAA
Organism: Acidobacteriota bacterium; assembly: GCA_040007495.1. Taxonomy (GTDB): domain Bacteria; phylum Acidobacteriota; class Terriglobia; order Bryobacterales; family Bryobacteraceae; genus Palsa-187. The sequence continues at coordinate 14,970 of JBDTUY010000038.1, forward strand.
GCCCTTCTCTTGTCCCTCTGACGGATACCCAAGCAGAGGATAAGAAAAGGGGTTATCCTAAATGACGGGTTGTTGATAAACCGCATCGGACGCGGCGCTATGCGAGGGGTCGTTGTGCTCCGATTCCGATGCGGTCCGCCCAAGACGGGCATAGAATCCGGGTTTCGCCTACAAAAGCTGAAACTGCCTGAGGCCCGCGTCCTAATTTTAGAACTTCCTCAGTAGCTCCCGCCCCCGTGTGAAACCGTAGGACTCAGGAAAGATTGCCGTACTCAAAAATCGTTACAAAGATTGCTAAATCAGTTTGCTGCCACACCCTTGTGATGCGACAACAAGCGACTACACTTACTGAAAACACCAACCAGTCCCAATAAAACGGGGCAAAAAAAACCCCTCTGCTGCAACTTGCTCCAACGAAGGAAGGAGCGGTGAAACTCAAAAACCGGCTCCCGCAAGCACGCTAGGTAAAACTATAGCCGCCCGCTTCTTTCGCTCGCGCCCGTTGCAAACAGAGGGCAGGTTGTCAAAGGTACTTCATCAATTCACCGTACATGATAGCAAGAGCATGGCCATTCATGTCACTATCTTTTTTCAACAACTTCCAGAGATTGCGCGGCCTCCGCCGGGGACATGTGGCCGCGGCGGTGTGTCGGGGTGACACAGTGCGGCACACCTGGACATATGCCGAAGAATCGAGCAGTTTCGAGCAAAACACTGTGACACAATTGTGTCGTGTTGCGGCAATCTCACTTCGTTCGTCTGTTGCTCGCGGCTAGCTGCCTGTGTGCGGTTGCCGATTCGCAGACGGCGGGCGGCGACGATTTTCACGTGTACCGCGATGGTCCGCGAATCACGCTGACGGCGCAACGGCTACGCCTGCTGGAGCGTGAGCGGGAGCGCCGCAGTCCACGTTGGGAGAACTTCGAAGCAGCAGTTAAATCAGGCCAGCTCTTTACCGGAGTTCCCAGCCTGGAGCCCGGCATCGCTGGTGCTTTGTACTATAGGATCACGAAGGACGAGGCGATAGGCCGAAAGGCGATTCTGTCGCTGATGACTCTGGGTCCAAAGGCAACACCGAACGTCACCGATGAACTGAGACAGCTGGCGATCGTGTTCGACTGGTGCGCTCCGCTGCTAACCAAAACTGAAACCGATGAGCTAGCCGCCAAATTAGAACTGGAACTAAGGCAGAGTGCGGCTGAGACACCGACGGTCGCCAGTCAGAACGCTCGGGTGTTGGCCGCCATCGCGCTGGCCGATCGCTTGCCTGACGCGGGCGATAGCATTCTGCGCGACGTGGTGGAGAAATGGTGGCGCGGCAAAATCGTCCCGGAGGTCGCGGCGGGCCGGCCCGCGATTGCTCGCCAGGATATGTATTTGCTCTTCGAGATGATGCACGCGATTCGCGACAACACCAAGGTCGACCTGCGCGAGTCGCTGGTCGAATACTTCAAAATGCTGCCCTTGGAGTACATTGTGGGGCACTATCCGTCGCCGTTCCCCGGCTCGCAAAACGATGTCCGCGTGCCCGTCTACGCAGAGAACCGCGAGCCGGATACGGTCGAAGCTGGATGGTCCCGCGCCGCAGGCTTGGCATTGGTCGCCTATGACACGAATGCCGTCAATCATCAATTCGTACAAGGCTGGCTGATGAACGACCGTTTTCAGATGCGGGATGCACTGGGCGCAACCTATGAGTTCCTGTGGGCCAATCCCTATCAGCCGGGCCTGAGTTACGCGACGCTGCCTCTGGTGTTCCACGATCCACAAACCGGTCACGTATTCGCGCGGTCATCCTGGGATGACGACGCCACCTGGATTGGATACTTCGATGGAACCCTGCAGCTATTCCAGAACTCCGGTGTGCAGACCTTGCGCCCTGGCACCCCGCTTCCCCGCCCCTTGAGGATCGGAACGGCCGTCATCACAAAAGCGGTCGAACCATCTACTGCGAAGTTGCGTCTAGATAGTGAGACACTCTTCGTGCTCGGCTTGACCCCGAACGCGACTTATGGAGTCGAGGTGGACGATCAGGAGTTGGATTTCCTGAAGACGGACGTGGGTGGCACCTTGGTTGTGAAGGCGCCGGAAGGCACCGACGCGGGCATTCGGGTTTGGAGAGTACCGTAGTAGAGGTAGGCGAACCGGCTGTCAGCGAACCGGCTGTCAGCAAACGGTCGGCGCTACTACGACGTCAGGTAGAATAGTTATGAGGAGAATCATTCAAACGTGAATTGGATAGCTGCCGTAGCATTGGCGTGGGT
>JBDTUY010000039.1:0-17135 GCA_040007495.1 Acidobacteriota bacterium
ATCCGGCCACCCATGAAGCGGCTCGCGCTTCTACAGAACGTACACTGCGGTGGGCTCGTTCGGCGTTCAAACACTATCGCGAGCGGCAAGATCGCGAGGAGGCCGTGCGCAAACAGGCCTGTTTCCCGATTGTGCAGGGATCGATGTTTCCTGATCTTCGCCGTTACTGTGCGGAGCAGTTGTTGGAACTCGATGCGCCCGGATATGCCATTGGAGGGTTATCGGTTGGTGAGCCTCGTCCTTTAAGTATGGAGATGACGGAGGTGACCGCGCCTTTGTTGCCCGCAGATCGGCCCCGCTATGCTATGGGCGTCGGCATGCCCGATGAGCTGCTGGAATATGTTGCGCGCGGAATCGACATGATGGATTGCGTGCTACCGTCGCGCAACGCGCGTAACGGGTACTTTTTTACCAAGACCGGGCGGGTGATCATCAAACAGGCCCAGTACAAAGATGACGCAAGTCCAGTTGAGGAAAATTGTAGTTGTTACACTTGCAAGAATTTCTCGCGAGGTTATCTGCGGCATCTGTTTCTTGCCAACGAAATCACGTTTTCGACGCTTGCCACTCTGCATAACCTGCGCCGCTACCTTGACATAATGCGGGAGATCAGGCAGGCTATATTAGTTGGGAACTTCCCCGCCTATCTGAGGTCTGTGCGCGGCAGATAATTTTGTGCGCGAGATTGATGTTGGGCGTAGCGCCTGGATCGTAGCTTTGCTGCCGTATCGCAGAGCAATGGCGCAGGAAACGCATTCTTAGGAACTTAAACACATCGATCCGCGCCAATGCCTCACTTCTTCAGCTTACCGTCGGTCGTCATGCCTGCAATTTGGCCCGCTTTCTGGCTACAGACCGCCGCGCCCAATGCACTGATGCAGTTCCTGCCTTTGGTTCTTATCGTCATAATTTTCTACTTGCTTGTATTCATGCCCATGCAGAAGCAGAAGAAAACGATGGCGGCCATGCTCGAATCTTTAAGTGCCGGTAATGAAATCCTTACAACTGGCGGAATCATCGGCACCGTTGTCAGTGTGGCGCAGGATACACTGATTGTTCGCGTGAAGCCGGATAATATCAAGTTGCAGATTGCCCGCAGCTCTGTGGCCAGCTTGGTGAATCCTCCCAACGCGGTGGAAAAGGCGGAAGGCAAGTAGTCGAGTCACTGCTATCATTCATAGGGTCTTATTCAACATGAATTCAAACGTAAGAAACAAGCTGCTGATTACACTCGCCGTCACATTGGCGTGTATTTACGGCATCATCGGTCTGCCAACCTCAATTGGCGAGTTGAAAGACAACTTCAGCAAGCGCATCAATCTTGGTCTGGATCTTCGGGGTGGCACGCAATTGGTGATGCAGATCCAATTGCAGGACGCCTTCAAGGCTGAGGCGGATACCGTCATCCAGCGCTTGCGCACCGATCTGTCGGCCAAGCATGTGACTTACGCGGACATCAATCGTAACGACCCACAGACGATCGAAGATGCCGGCACGATTGCAGTAACGATTACGGGTGTTCCTGGAACGCAGGGCGGCGACCTCCGAACTGTCATTAATGACGGCTACGGGTCGCAGTGGAGTTTGACCACGGTGAACGCCACGGATTACCGGCTCAATCTCAAGACCACCGAATTTCTGGGGCTGAAGGAAGCAACGCTTTCGCAGACCATGAACACCATCGAGAAGAAGATCAATGGTTTAGGGCTAGCAGAATCGAGCGTCCAGCGTCGCGGTGGCACGGCTTCGGAAGCGGAGATCCTGGTGCAGTTGCCAGGCGTCGACGATCCGGCACGTATCAAATCCTTGCTGACGCAGGCTGCGGTGCTTGAATTGTTCGAAGTGCAGGACGGGCCTTTTTCATCCCGAGAAGAGGTGCTGACAAAGAAGGGCGGTTTTCTCGGACTCGGGTCGCAGATTCTGCCGACGGCATCTAAGGGTGCGCCGGTCAGCGAGTTCTGGCTGCTGAAGCGCACGCCGGAAGTGACGGGCCGTGATTTGCGGAACTCGCAAGCGCAGCAGAATGCCACTACCAGGACTTGGGAGACGACCTTCGTATTGACCCAGGAAGCGGCTAAGAGATTCGAGAAGTTTACTGGCGACCACATTGGCAAGCGCCTGGCGATCGTGATGGACCACAAGGTGCTGAGCGCTCCGACCATCGAAGCGAAGATTGGCGACAACGGCGTGATCAATAATATTGGGACGCGCGAAGATGCGGCGGATTTAGCCTTGAATCTGCGGTCGGGTTCTCTGCCAGCTGGTCTGAAGTACATCGAAGAGCGTAGCGTTGGACCCTCGCTGGGTGCGGATTCGATCCGGTCTGGACTGATGGCCGGTGTCGTTGGGCTGGTGGCCGTGGTTCTGGTGATGTTGGTCTATTACAAGAAGGCCGGCGTCAATGCGACCATCGCTCTGTTGTTGAACGCCGTTATTCTTTTGGCGATGCTGACCTACTTCCATGCGGTGTTGACGTTACCTGGCATTGCTGGAATCATCTTAACGATTGGTATGGCGGTCGACTCCAACGTGCTGATCTTTGAGCGCATACGCGAAGAATTGCGCAATGGCAAGGCCGCGATGGCTGCGATGGACGCCGGGTTCGATAAGGCCTTGCTGACTATCATCGATACCCACTTGACCACTATGGTATCTTGCGCATTCTTATTTTTGTTCGGGACGGGGCCGGTCAAGGGGTTTGCGGTAACGCTGGTGATTGGATTGGCAGCGAACTTCTTTACGGCTGTGTTTGTCTCCCGCGCGTTGTTTGAATGGGAGTTGGGCGGTTCGCGCAAGGTTGATTCGATCAGTATTTAGCGGCTGCTGTTGTGAGCCGCTTGCGGTTTATGCTAGCGTAAACCGGTTTGAGCACGCCCTTCGAGCGACTTGGGGATTGTGCAATTTGGATGTTAGTCGCGATGGAACTTTTGATCGACTACCGGTGTCAGATTAGGGTAGCGAACTGAATATAGGGCGCATGGAATTATTTAGGAATACGAACATCGACTTCCTGGGGAAGAAATGGATCTTCATTGCTTTCTCCATTGTGGTGACGGTTGTGGGCGTTGCCAGTCTCGTCAAGAAGGGTGGTCCGAAATATGGGATCGACTTCAAGGGCGGGGTAGAGCTGAGGGTGCGCTTTAAAAACGATCCCCCGGTGGACAAGATCAGGGCTGCTTTGGCGGGTAAGATTCCCGGAGAAGTAGAGATCCAACCTGTGCTGGATGCAACAGGCCGGGGTGCCGCGCCTGAGTTGCTGATTGGTACGGAGATCAGCGACGAAACCAGGCTGAACGTGAACCGGGATGCTATCGATACGACGTTACGGGATATGTTTGGCGGGAGCGATGGGAAGCCGGATCTGAACAACGCGAGTGCTTCGGATTTGGCGAATCTGCTGCGTGGTCCACTTCAGGCGGCAGGCGTGCCCCTGTCGGAAGACGATTTGCAGAAGTTGCTTGTTAGTATCAAGGAATTTGGAGTCAGCAAGGGGGGCATCATCAACTCCTTGGACGATCTATCCGCAGTACCTGGGGTTACACCCGCTGTGATCAATGCGCTGAAGCAGAATGTTTCAGTCGGGCAGTTCTCGATTTTGTCCGCAGAGCAGGTAGGGCCGAAGATTGGCGCGGAATTGCGGTCGAAAGCGATCTATGCGACGTTGTACGCGCTGGCTGGCATGCTAGTGTACATCGCGTTCCGCTTTGAATGGATTTATGGTGTAGCTGCTGTGATTGCTGTGTTTCATGACACGATCATGACGATTGGTTTGTTCTCTTTGTTCGACAAGGAGATCACGTTGACGGTGGTGGCCGCGCTGTTAACCCTGGTCGGTTATTCGATGAACGACACGATCGTCGTGTTTGATCGAATTCGCGAGAATGTCAAGACCATGCGTCGCGAGCCGATGCCCAGCTTGATCAATTTGAGTATCAATCAGACTTTGAGTCGAACCGTTATGGCCTCGGGGTTGACGTTCCTGACGGCTCTGTCTTTGTGGTTGTTTGGCGGGAAAGTGTTGGAGGGATTTGCGTTTGCCCTGGTGGTTGGCATCACTGTGGGTACCTATTCTTCGATCTTTATCGCCAGTCCGATTCTAGTGGCGTGGCAGGATTTTATGGCATCGCGTGGTGGTAAGCCGACGACTGTCGCCGCTGCGGCGCCTGCGGCTACGGTCAAGAAGCGGTAAACGGGTTCACGGAAACATATTGCTGAAGTTTAGCTGTATTTACATTGCCGCTGTTGTTCTCTTTGTCGGGCTGCGGTACAGTATGTAGGCTATGCGGCGATAGGTACCTGGTTCCAGTGAGGATTGTAGGAGGACGGGATGTTTGAACAGACACTTATCGATGGGGTTGGTAAGACCAACAAAGGTTGGACGGTCATTGTCTCAGCCCTAGCTCAGGTAGCGATTGTCGCTGTCCTGATCATCATTCCACTCATCTTTACCGACATGCTTCCGCAGGCGCAGCTGTCCGGCCTATTCGTGGCGCCCGCACCACCGCCACCTCCGCCGCCGCCTCCACCTCCTGCTGCGGCACAACCCAAGGTGGTCAAGGCTACGCCGCGTACCTTTGACACTGCTCACCTGACGGTGCCAAAGGCGATCCCGAAACAAATTGCGGTGATCGAAGAAACGGACATCGCACCTGCATTAAATAACGTAAACGTCGGGGTTGGAGTTCCAGGTGGCATAGGTCCGCCGACTGGTGCTATCGGTGGCGTGCTGGGTGGTATCGCACCTCCGGCGCCGCCTCCACCACCGCCGCCACCGCCGCCGCCTCCTCCCAAGGTGGAACCACCGAAGCCGACTGGGCCGACTCGGTTGAGCAAGGGTGTGACCGACGGACTCCGCATTAAGATGGTGCAGCCGGTTTATCCAACGATTGCCAAGACGGCCCACCAGCAGGGTGCTGTGGTGCTGACCGCAGTGATCGGCAAGAACGGCAAGATTCAAAATTTACAAGTAGTAAGCGGTCCGGCTCTGCTGCGAGCGGCAGCCGTCGACGCTGTGAGTCAATGGGAGTACAAGCCGTACCTGTTGAGCGGCGAAGCCGTGGACGTAATCACCGAAATTACGGTGAACTTCAATTTGAATTAACCGCGTCAGGTGTACCATCCGCGCCTTCGATGGCGTCTCTATAAAAGGTTTGTAGCAAGCAATACGCAAGGCAAGCAACGCAGGAAACAATTTCAACTCGTAGGAGATCAGAATGCTGTCACTAGTACCAGCTTGGGGATTGATGCTTTTCGCCGACGCCCCAGCGCAATTCGATTTGATGTCCATGTGGGGAACTATGGAATGGCCGGCACGTACGGTCGTTATCGTGCTCTTCATCATGTCGGTGTGGTCGTTTGCCGTCATGGCGGACCGTTTGATTGCTTTCAACGGCGCGCGCAAGCAGTCTCGTGCGTTGGTCCCAGCGGTGGCTGGAGCTCTCCGCGAAGGAAAGCTGGATGAAGCGATCAAGATTGCCGATCGTTATCCGAAAAGCCATCTGGCCAAGGTCATGGTGGCCGGTTTGCAGGAATTCAAGGCTCACGGGCAGAGTTCGGAAATCTCGGGAGACCAGATTGAGGCTTCCAAACGCGCTCTGGAGCGTGCCGAAGCCATTGTCCACGCAGAACTGAAACGCGGAATTTCGACGCTTGCGACCATCGCTTCGTCCGCTCCGTTCGTAGGGTTGTTGGGAACAGTCGTCGGTATCATCAACGCCTTCCAAGGTATTGCAAGTGAGAAGTCGACGGGTCTGGGCGCGGTCGCGGGTGGTATTTCAGAAGCCCTGGTGGCAACCGCCGTCGGTCTGCTTGTCGCAATTCCGGCGGTCTGGATGTACAACTACTTCTCCAACCGTGTGGAAGCGTTCGACGTTGAAATGGGTAACTCCAGTTCGGAATTGATTGACTATTTCCTGAAGCGCAGCCAGCGCGTCTCGAAGTAGCACGATTCGTTCGTCAACGTTGTCAGTTGAATTGATCCAGGCCTTGCGATTGAAGCTGCGCGCCAGAGGTGTACGAGTCCTCTGGCGAGCAGGCTCAACGCTTAGGTTGTCGAGTGCGGCTAGAAGCGTCTTTTGGGGAGAACCAACGTAATGAAAAAGCCAGAAGCCCCCGTAGTAGTGTCCGAAATTAACGTCACGCCGATGGTGGACGTCATGCTTGTGCTGCTGATCATCTTCATGGTGATCACGCCGCTGTTGAGCAAGGGCGTAACCGTAGAATTGACGAAGGCGAAGAATCCAATCGCCATGAAGGCGGCTGATGCTGAAGACGCGATCATCGCGTATGTGACCCGGGATGGCCAGACCTATTTGAGCCCCGGGAATCAGAAGCTAAGCGTGGACGAGATGCCCAGCAAGGTCTCCGACCTGTTGACGAATCGCCTGGATAAGACAGTTTATATTCGTGCCGACGCGCGTGCGAAATACGAGTTGGTGGAAAATGTAGTGGACGCGTTCCGATCGGCCGGCGTGGAAGAACTTGGGTTGTTGACTGAGCAGGTAAATCCCGGCAGTGTGACTGCGGTGGCCCCCTAAAGCGTCGATCACCCCGGCCAACCGCGAGATCGCTAAGCGGTAGTTGGTTTGAACTAATGGTGTTCCGAAGTTGGCGGTAGTCAGGCAGCAATTATTAAGGAGTCTGATCTTATGGCAATGAATGTTGGCGGCAAGGGCGGCCCTAAAGCAGATATCAACGTTACCCCGATGATCGACGTATTGCTCGTGTTGCTCATCATCTTCATGGTGATCACGCCGCTGACGCCGTATGGTTTGCAGGCCTTGGCTCCGCAGCCGCCCAAGCCAAATGCTCCGCCGCCTCCGCCGGACGACCCCACTGTGGTGATCGTGATTGACAAAGCGGGCGGCCTCAAATTGAATGAGGAAGTCGTTCTGAAGGAAAACATGGGTGCGCGTTTGCAGGAGATCTTCAAGACCCGCGCACAGCGCGTGGTGTTTGTGAAGGGCGATCCTGACCTCGATTTTGCCACCGTTGCCGCTGCCATCGATATTGCGAAGGGTGCGGGCATGGATAAGGTCGGGTTGATGACCCCGAAGACCGAAGCGGGCCAGTAGCCTGCAATGTTTCGGCCCTGCCGAGCTTACTTGATAGAGATCGAGAAACCAAATAATGCGTAGACTACCGATGTTGACCGGGGCCTTCCTGGCCCTAACCATGATGCTGCTGGGCACCGGTTGCAGCTATCTGAAGGCGCGTGATCGTCTGAACAAGGGTGTAGCGGCGTTCCGCAGCGGTAAGTTTGGCGATGCGGCGGAGTTTTTCAAGGAGGCAGAGGCACTGGATCCCACTTGGGACAATCCAAAGCTCTATTTGGCAACTTCCTACCTAAGTCAGTGGACCCCTGGCGCGGCATCGCCGGAGAATCTGGAGTTTCTCAAGAAAGCTCGCGAAGGCTTCCTGAACGTCCTTGAGACATCGCCAAAGGACGAGACTGCGTTGGCGTCCATGGCGACGATGGCCTACAATCAAGCCACTACTGGGACGTTTTCCACGCTGGCGGAAAAAATCGCAAAATTGGATGAGGCCGCTGAGTGGCATAGGAAGCGTATAGAGGTAAACCCAAAGCAGAAGGAAGCCTACTATAGTTTGGCGGTAATCGAATTTGCGAAGTGGGCTCCTGTGTGGTTGCAGGCTCGCGCGGCGGCAAAGATGAAGACCGAAGACCCCGGCCCGATTAAAGACGCTAAGGCCAGGGCGGAACTAAAGGCCACCTACTGGGCCAGTTTGGAAGAAGCTATTCAGAACCTTCAAAAGGCACTGGACATCGATCCGGAATATAACGATGCGATGGCCTACACCAACCTCTTAATTCGCCAGCGTGCGGATTTATACGATACTTCCGACGAATACAAGAAGCAGATTGAGATTGCCGATGGTTGGCTGCAGAAGGCGCTGGATACGGCCAAGATCAAGGCTGCCCGGGCTGCGAAGAGCACCGGTATTCATGCGGAAGCTCCCAAATAGGTCCTAACCGTTTTCAAGTCACGACGCCGTTTCTGCACACTGCAGGAACGGCGTTTGTGTTTTTAGTGCCGGAAGTTTGCGTCCGATACGTGAGCTCGGTCAGGTTCGCTAAAATGGAGTTGCACCCTCGATGTCCTCAACATGACCCAGCCTTTGAAGGAACCCGCGGTCGAGCCTGACTCTTCCAGGGTCACGCCCCAGGCTGCTGTGTCTACTACACCAGTTGCCGAATCCGTCTGCGCTCCGGAGCAGGTTGAGGCGCTATTTCAGGGACTCCTCGATTTACTGCGCCAACGCAGGCCGGGCGAAGATCTTGCGCCGCTAGAGGCTGCCTACCGTTTTGCCGAAGAGCTTCATCGTGGTCAAACACGCGCTTCCGGCGAACCGTATATGGTTCATCCTCTGCTGGTCACTCGTTTGCTTGGCGAGATGAATATGGATATGGTCTGCTTGCAGACCGGACTCCTCCATGACGTAGTCGAAGACACTTCCGCAACATTAGCAGACATTAAGAAGCGCTTCGGTAATGAGGTTGCACACTGTGTTGACGGTGTGACCAAGCTCGAGAAGCTGAACCGTGCGTCGCGCGAGGAACGTCAGGCGGAAAGCGTCCGCAAGATGCTGCTCGCCATGGTGGACGATATCCGAGTGGTGCTGGTGAAGCTAGCGGATCGCCTGCACAATATGCGCACGCTCGGCTCGTTGTCACGAGAGAAGCAAGTGCGGATCGCGCAGGAAACGGTCGATATCTACGCACCGATTGCGCATCGGCTCGGAATGGGTAAGATTCGAGCTGAGTTGGAAGACCTCGCTTTCCGGTATCTGGAGCCCGAGGCCGCCGCCGATTTGTCGGAGCGGTTGGACGGCACCCGGCAGTCGAGCGAAGTATTTCTATCTCAGGTTAAGCAACTGGTTGAGACAAAGCTCGCGCGAGAATCGGTCCCAGCCCATGTAGAGACACGCGTGAAGCGGGCCTATTCGGTATTTCAGAAGTTACGCCGCCAGAAGATTGAGTTAGATCAGGTGTATGACTTGCTGGCCGTGCGAATCATTACCGATTCGGTGAAGAATTGCTACGCCGCGTTGGGCGTGATCCACAACGAATGGAGACCGATCCCCGGAAGGATCAAGGATTTCATCGCGATTCCAAGGCCGAACTTGTACCAGTCTTTGCACACATCGGTGATCGGTCCGGGGGGCCGCCATTTTGAAGTACAGATCCGCACCGAGGAGATGCATCGCATCGCGGAAGAAGGCATTGCGGCACACTGGAAATATAAAGAAGGTCGCAAAGGGCCAGCCGACGACGATCAACGCATGGCGTGGTTGCGGCAATTGGTGGAATGGCAGCGTGACGTAAGAGATTCCGGCGAGTTCATGTCGACGCTGAAGGTTGATCTGTATCCGGAAGAAGTGTATGCATTCACGCCGCGTGGGAAAGTAATTACTTTGCCTCGCAGCGCGACCCCGTTGGATTTTGCATACGCAATTCACTCGGACGTAGGCAATACCTGCATCGGCGCAAAGGTGAATGGCCGGATCGTGCAGTTGAAGTATGGGCTTCGCAACGGCGATGTGGTGGAGATTCTGACGCAGGCTGGTCATCTGCCGAGCAAAGATTGGCTCAGCATCGTAAAGACTTCCAGGGCGCGCAGCAAGATCAAACACGTCATCAATACAACGGAGCGAGTCAAGGCCATTGAGATCGGCGAGAAACATCTGGAGCGCGAGGCTCGCAGATTAGGCGTGCAGTTAGGTCGTATAACCCAAAGCAAACTCGAAGAGGTCGCGACCGAGTATGGATGCTCAAAGATTGAGGATTTGCACGCGGCGCTAGGTTACGGAAAATATTCGCCACGGCAAGTACTGCAAAAGCTCGCGCCGGAGATCGTTCCTGAGGAGGCTCCCGCTGCCCCCGAGCCGACCGCTCTTTTTGATCGGTCAGCTGCGGAAGATCAGCTCAATAAGGATCTGGTCATTAAGGTCAAGGGCGTCGACGACCTGCTAACCTATCGTGCCGCGTGCTGCAATCCGATCCGCGGCGAGCCGATCGTGGGCTACGTGACGCGAGGCAAGGGGATCGCGGTCCATTCTCAGAATTGCAGTAATGTACAGAACCTCATGTATGAGGTGGAACGCAAGATTGAAGTCGAATGGGCGCGTGCGGTTACGGAAACGTTTCAGGTAAAGCTGCTAGTCCGGACCGAAGATCGGCCTGGGATGCTGAGCCAGATCACCACGGCTTTATTCAATGAGCAAGCTAATATTCACAGCCTGGAGACGCGCGCCGACGACGGCCGGTCCAACCAAGGTACTGTGGTCGATATGACTTTAGAGATCAAAGATAAACGGCAGTTGGAGCGTGTGATTTCTGCCGTACGCCGGATCTCTGGAATCCGCGATATTGAACGAGTGAATGAGAGCAGGTAGTTTTCGGGCTGCTGAAGTTTTTCGAAATAAGGAATACAAGTGTCTGCACCAGAACCTGAACACATCGCTATATCAAAGTCCAAAGGCATCGAAATCGATTGGAAGGATGGCCATCATAGCAGCTATCCTGCGGCCTACCTGCGCGACGAATGTCCGTGCGCGACCTGTACCGGCGCGCATGGCACGGAGCCGCAGAAGACCAACTATTCTGACCAGCCTGCAAATCCGTTTCAGATGTACACGCCGAAGCTAAAGATGCTGACGGTAGAACCCGTGGGAGCCTACGCATTTCAGATCGAGTGGAGCGACGGGCATGGGTCTGGGATCTATTCCTACGATCATCTGCGCCGGATTTGCCAATGCGGCGAATGCAAGCCTGCGGCACCGACGGCGTGATGAGTTGCTACCAACCGATCCGTTGTAAGCCTTTGACTTGATCGAAGTGCCGGTCGCGGCTCAGGATGGGCAAACTGTGTTGCTTGCTGAGCGCTGCGATCCAGACGTCGTTGGCAGGGATTAGCTTGCCAGCATGCCGCAGTTCGGATCGGATCTGTGAATACCAGAGCGCGGTCTCGCGGTTGATCTCCAGTACTTGAATCGCAGGCAGGAAAGTGTTCAACCAAGCTTCGTAGCGGATGCGCCGCACTGAGTGGGAGATCCCGTAGCGATATTCACCCAGTACGACGACTGGGATTACGATCTCGCTGGACTCCACGTAGGGACGGATTTCGCGGTGCCCGTCGGCAAACGCCGAAAGGGCATTGGTGTCCAAGATCACAGAAGATCTTCTGGCTCAAGCTGCCCAAATTCTTCATCGATAATCTCTTGGATACGAACGCTTTCCGCGTGAAGGTGCTTCAATCCCCCGAACATTTTCATCCACGGCTTCTTGTCCGGAGTGGGATCTGCGACTGCGAGATCCTTCTCGACGGCTTCCGTCACCAATTGGCGCAAAGGGATGCCTCGCTCCGCTGCCCGAGCCTTGGCCTTGCGGAAAATTGCGTCCGGGATCTCAAGCGTGGTCTTCACAAGACCATTATCTCACTACTCCCATATTTACGGGAGAACAAGAATTTAGCGGCTCCAGACGACTACGCCATTCACGATTGTTGCCACTGGACCTCCGGTGAACACGGCTCCATGAAACGGCGAATTGCGGCTCTTAGAGAAACTTTTGTTCACGTCGTAAGTCCAATTGTGAGTTGTTGAGAAAATCGTGACGTCACCAGGCGATCCTGGCTTGAGAGTGCCACGATCTAAGCCGAGAATCCGTGCCGGACCTGTCGTAAACAGCTCCACCATCTTTACGATGCCGATTTTCCCTGAGTGAACCAATTCCTTGAGCGATATTCCAATAGCCGTTTCCAGGCCGAGGATGCCGAAGGGACACTTCTCGAACTCCTGCATTTTCTCGCTGCCGGGGTGAGGAGCGTGATCGGTAGCGATCGCGTCAATCGTGCCGTTGACGACTCCCTCGATTACGGCACCAACGTCTCCACAGGAACGCAGAGGCGGCTTCATTTTATAGTTGCTGTCGTAGGGCGGGATCTGGCTGTCGACCAAAGCCAAGTGATGCGGAGTCGCTTCTGCGGTAACGGATAAACCTCGGGACTTCGCGAATGCGACCATCTCGACGGAGTGTCGTGAGGAGATATGCGCGACGTGATAGCGTGCCCCGGTGACCTCGGTCAGCAAAATATCGCGCGCGACCATCACGTCTTCTGAACATCCCGGAATGCCGCGCAGACCTCGGCGCACGCTTTCCAGTCCTTCGTGCATGTCGCCACCTGCGCTCAGATGAAGATCCTCACAGTGGTTGATAACGGGCAATCCGCAACTGGTGGCGAACTCCATCGCACGGCGCATCACGCGAGCGTTCATCACTGGAATCCCGTCGTCGGAAACAGCCACTGCGCCCGCTGCTTTCATCGCGCCCATCGCAGCTAAATCTTCGCCTTTGCTGCCTTTTGTGATCGCGCCGATGGGCCACACGTTCACAATGGCGTGACGCTTGGCCTTCTCCACGATGTAGCTGGTGACCGTCGCGTTGTCATTCACCGGCGAGGTATTGGCCATCGGGCAAATGGATGTGAAGCCGCCGGCCGCGGCCGCACGCGAACCCGTTTCAATGGACTCGGAGTGTTCAAAGCCCGGCTCGCGAAGGTGGACGTGCATGTCGATGAAGCCGGGTGCGACAATCATGCCGGATGCGTCGAATTCGGTCGCGGTGGTAGACGACAGATTTGCAGCGACTGCGGTGATGAGACCATTTTCAATCAGTACATCCAGGACAGCATCGGTATGCGACGCGGGATCGATCACTCGTCCGTTTTTGATCAGCAGGTTGTTCATTACGCCTCGACTCCCTGCGCCGGGGTTCCTGCTAAAACTCGCTCTAACACGGCCATTCGCACTACGATTCCATTCTCCACTTGGTTTAAGATGACGGACCGCTGAGAGTCGGCGACCTCGGAGGAAATCTCGCGGCCTCGATTGATCGGACCAGGGTGCATCACTAAAACGTCAGGTCTAGCTAGTTTCAAATGCTCCAGCCGAAGTCCGTAGAACTGGAAATACTCTCCGGCGGGGAACGCTGCTTCGTGCTGGCGTTCCAGTTGGACGCGAAGCATCATAATGACGCCTGCGTCCGCGATGGCTTCATTCATGTTGGTGGTCAGCGTGACACCCGGCGCAATGGACTTCAGTTCTTTGGGAAGCAAAGAAGTGGGCCCGCACAGCACGATGTCCGCGCCGAACTTCGACAGTAGGTGGATGTTTGAGCGAGCCACGCGACTATGCGCGATGTCGCCTATGATTGCGATTCGCAAGCCTTCGAGTGAGGTACCGTGGTCCAGAATCGTCCGCGCGTCAAGCAATGCTTGTGTGGGATGTTCGTGGGTCCCGTCTCCTGCATTAATGATCGGCGTTTCCAGGTAACGTGCGAGAAAGTGTGGAGCGCCGGAGGCTGAATGCCGCATGATGATCGCGTCCGGTCGCATCGCCGCCAGGGTGTTCAGCGTATCAACCAGCGATTCGCCCTTCGATACGCTGGACGCTTGTGCGGTGATCGACACGGAATCCGCACTCAAGCGCTTCGCGGCGATCTCAAAGCTGGTGCGGGTTCTGGTGGATGCCTCAAAGAACAGGTTCACCACCAAGCGACCTTTCATTGTGTCGAACTTCCGCCAGCTCTTCTCCGCCAAGGGCCGGAATTCCCGAGCCCGGTCCAAGATCGATTCGATCTCGACGCGCGAAAGTGGCTCAATCCCCAACAAACCGCCTGCCATAACAGTCCGCCTAACTTTCTTTTCCAGTTGGTTTTCAGCTACACGACTTCTGTCAATACTACTTTTTCAATTCCATCGAGTTCCTGAAACTTTACGTCGATCGCTTCCGTTGATTTAGTCGGAACCATGCGACCCACGTATCGAGCTTCGATTGGCAGTTCCCGATGACCACGGTCCACCAGAACCAACAACTGTACGCGAGCTGGTCGCCCCTGATGAAACACCGCGTCCAGTCCGGCGCGTATTGTTCGACCGGTGTGTAGGACGTCATCCATCAGGATGATATCCTTGCCAGTCAGGTCGAAGGGAATATTGGCAGCAGTTACCACTGGTTGCTGCGCCACCGTGGACAGGTCGTCGCGATAATGCTGAATGTCGACGCTGCCCACGGGGATCGTTCGGCCTTCTAACTCGCCGAGCTTTTTCGCCAGTCGCTCCGCTAGAGGGACGCCCCTGCGACGAATCCCGATGAAGGCGAGACGGTCCAGATCGGAAGTCCTCTCCAGGATTTCGTGCGCCAAGCGAACCAGAGTACGGTCCATTTCGGAGGCGCTCATCAACTGGGTTTTTTCGCGGGTTTGCGCCATAATAAGGGGGTAAACGCTTCAGCGTAGCACACCAGAGTATGGCGCAAACAGTGCTTGGCCCACTTCCCTTGGGACCCGTTTGTTTAATGAATGAACTTGTTAGACGATGCGCAATCCGGCCTGTGGAAACTCAATTGCCCATTCGCGTGTGTTGCGAAGTTCCTGATACTCGGAGTGCGGAACGTTCACTGCGATTCCGCCCATGCACTCCAGGCGCATGAATCCGGGCCGTTCCACCCAGCGCACAAATTCCGCCGCGACTTGATTCGCTCCCAATTTACCGTCGCGTGGAAAGGCTCTCAGTTGCTCCGGTCGCACGCACACCGTGACGCGGTCGCCCTTAAAGTGGCCCGGATAATAAGGACCTTCCAACTCAAATTGCCCAAGCACAAGGCGGCTGATATTGCGTCCCGGGTCCAGCGTCCTGATCTCAGCAGCCAGCAGATTGAATGAGCCTAGGAGCCGCGCAACCTCGGCCGATGCCGGTTGATCCAGTATCTTGCGAGGCAGCCCGGTCTGCACGATCTTGCCTTCGCGCATCACCAGCATCTGCTCAGCAAGTTCAAAGCATTCGTCCAGATCGTGCGTCACCAGCAGGATTGGCGTTTCAAACTCGGAGCGTACCTGGCGCAGTACCTCATACAACTCCGCACGCAACGGCATGTCAAGCCCCTGCGCCGGTTCATCCAGCAATAGAAACTTGGGTGCTCCAATCAAGGCTCGCGCGATAGAGCAGCGCTGCTTCTGGCCGCCCGACAATTGATGCGGGTACCGACCCGCCGCCTCGCCGAGCTTGAACTTGTCTAGCATCTCGTTCACGTGGCGATGCCGGTCCAGCGACGGACGGCGCTCGGCTGCGAATTCCAGATTTTGCCGCAACGTCATGTGCGGGAAGAGGGCGTAATTCTGAAACACATACCCGCACTGACGTGCCTGCGGCACCAAGTGAACCCCGGCCGCACCGTCGTAAAGGATCTCATCGTTCAGCAGAATTCGACCTTCGTCTGGCCGCACAAAACCAGCTAACAAGTCGAGCGTTAAGGTTTTTCCAGAACCGCTGGGCCCAAATAACACCGTCAATCCGGGTGTCGTTTGAAATTCTACGTCGAGACCAAACCCGGCAGAATCCTCCCGCGTAGCAAACGCCTTGCGCAACCTAGCCCGGATCATCGCGACGGCTCCAGTCGCTTGGCTAGCCACAGAATCGTAAGCGCAACCACCGATACCACGATCACCAACGTGCGGGCCACAGCGGTGTTATCGGCCTCCACGGCGCTGTAAATCGCGACGGCGAGAGTTTGTGTTCTTCCCGGGATATTGCCCGCGACCATCAACGTTACGCCAAAATCGCCCAACGCGCGTGCAAACGCGAGCGCGGCAGCGGCAAGTATGGACCTCTGCGTCATGGGTACCGCCACGCGCCAGAACAATCGCCATTCCGATGCACCCAGGCTGCGAGCCGCGCGCGCGTAGCTGCGATCCAGACTCTCAAACGCGGCCCGCGCCGATTTCACCAACAGCGGCAGCGAGTGGAGCAGCGCGGCCACCACGGCCGCCTCGCGCGTGAACACCAGAGGAGTTCCGAAGATCTTTTCCCAAATGATGCCAAGTGGGGTGCCGCGCCCCATAACCAATGTGAGTAAATAATATCCGAGCACCGTCGGCGGCAGAACCAAAGGGAGCATGATCGCGGCGTCCAGCAATTCCTTACCCCGGAATTGCCGATTCGCCAACAAATACGCGAGCCACAGGCCCAGCGCCAACGCGATGAGCGTGGACACAAAGGCCACGTACAAGCTGAGCCAGAGCGGGAACCAGTCTATGGACATGGGGGTAAACGGAAAGATTTAGTATAGCGTTCTGTACTTTCGCGGTGTTGCCACCCAAAACGAAGTTGAAGCGAAATGTTCCGAACTTATGACGAGGGCCGCAGCGTTAGCTCTATTTCACGACGCCCAGTTCCACCCGCATGCGCTGTGCATCGGCCTCGGTTACGAACCGGTCCTTTACCAGCTTGTTGATCGCTGGGCCTGCCTTCTGCGCGTAAGCTTTCTGGTTGCCGTACAGCTGTTCCAACTTGACCCAACTGAGCGGCGTCGTGGTACCAAGTTCGCGGCAGGATCCTCCCCCGTTGCTGGATGTTGTATACACTGCCGTTGGTAAGTCGGAATACGGACTCCGAATCCCACCCGATGCGATTCCATAGGAATCCAGCTTCATCGTGTTACCCGTGATCTCAATCCGAGGAGCCGTCGCCGGGGCCACGCCGTCTTTCACCCATCGCTCCATGGCGTCGAATGCGCCATTGAAGATGTAGCGCAGCAAAGGCATATCCTGCATCACGATCTCCGGCTCGCACCGGGCGCTGAATGGCCACTGCGGCGTGCCTTGCGTGCCAGCGGCTCCGACGGCAGCAGTCTGGTCGGCCCACGATGCCAGACCCGAATAAGCAAACTTGTCGATATGGCTGGATGCTGCGACTTCCCACAAGTGATACTTCGCGTTGTCCGGCTTGCGCGATGCCAGCATACCGACGACTTCACCCTGCGCGACTACTCCGATCATCGGTACATCCAGATCCTTCAGCAAGCGACGCGGATCGTTACCTCCCACAGCCTGGGCGCAATGGTTGATCGCCGCGGGTGAAGCAGGATTGCGGACTACATAGCCATCAAACGTCGGCTTGCCATTTGCCAAACGCGCATTCGAGTGAATGGCGTTGATGTAGGTCATGATGTCCGTAATCTGCGACGTCATGAATGTCCGTTGGACCTGCAACCCGCCTGTCAGCGCTCCGTTGTTCTTGAGTGCCGCAGCAATCTGGCTGATCGAATCCCAGCGCATCCCC
>JBDTUY010000040.1:0-17124 GCA_040007495.1 Acidobacteriota bacterium
GCTGCGAGCGATTAGAACTTGGCTGGCTGAGCATTATCAGGAGTTTCAGAAAGCTACTCGCGCGCCGGAGAAGCTGATGGGCAAACTACAGGGCGAATCGGCCACTCGGATGCCGAAGGGCTTCGATCCCTCGCATCCGGCAGCCGACTTGTTGAAGCAGAAACAGTGGATGTTTTGGATAGAACTCGACCTGAAGCTCGCGACGTCACCCAAATTATTAGGAGAAATCATCAAGCGGTTCCGGTCTGCGCAGCCGGTAGTCGAGATGTTGAATTCGGCGGTTCAAGCGAAGACTGCGGATCGTCGCGACGAAGAAGATTGAGTAGATTAAGCCAACAAAACCATGCAAGCTTAGCTCAGCCCAGCAGTGTCGCGAGAGCAATCTTTTGCTCTGGCCGATCCAGAGGCGATACGAAATCGGCCTCGCCTATCTCAAACCGAACGGCATAGCTTCCCTGGATCGGGTCACGCAGCACGTGCAAGCGGCGGTCTTTCAGATTGAGCACCCAATATTCCGCAATTCCAGCCCGCGCGTAGAGGCTAGCCTTCGTCGTCAGATCGTTGCGAAGGGTAGTGTCGGCGATCTCCACGACAAGGGCGATTTCAGAAGGTTGCGGGTTGCCCTTTCTGTCACGGAACGAACTACGTAGTACGGTCACATCGGGTTCCGGCTCGTTCTGAGCAGTGTCCTCAGGCGCGACATCTATCGGCGCCTCCTGCAAGACGCAGGCTTGACCAAACACCGCCTCTAATACGATGACCGTCTGCCGTGTGCTCCGCACGTGGGGGTATTTTTTGCCCATCTTATCGATCAACTCCCCGTCGATCAGCTCGAAGTGAGTATCTGCAAACACACCTGTATCCTCGACGAGCAAAAGCTCATTGCGGGTCCACGTTTTGTGCGGCAGCGCTTCCTCGGCCAATGACGCTGGAGAACTGTTCAGCAATACTGCCATAACATCTCTCATGATACTTCAAGCCGATAAACGTTCCCATCGATGCCAACGCGCCCCAGACTGACGCTACACTGAAGAAATAATGGCAACTAAAGTCGGGATCAACGGATTTGGCCGGATCGGCCGGAATGTTCTGCGCGCGTCGCTGCTGGGATCGGATGTCGAAATCGTTGCGGTCAACGATCTGACCGACACCAAGACGCTGGCGCATCTTTTGAAATATGACTCCGTGCTGGGTCCTCTGCATGGCGACGTGACCCACGATGCCGATGGCGTCATCGTCAATGGTAAGCGCATTCACGTGTTCTCGATCAAGGACCCGGCGGAGCTGGATTGGTCCAAGTTCGGCGTCGAAGTCGTCGTCGAATCCACCGGCAGATTCACCGATGCGGCGGACGCTGCCAAACACCTCAAGGGTACGGTGAAGAAGGTCATCATCTCGGCCCCCGCGACCAATGAAGACATCACCATCGTGTTGGGTGTGAACGACGCTGCCTACGATGCCGCGAAGCACAAGGTCATCTCCAACGCGTCCTGCACGACGAATTGCCTTGGTCCGGTGGTGAAGGTTCTGCATGAGACCTTCGGCATCCAAAAGGGCACGATGACGACCATTCACAGCTATACGAACGATCAGAATGTGCTCGACTTCCCGCATAAGGATCTGCGGCGCGCACGTGCAGCGGCGCTCAACATGATTCCGACCTCGACCGGCGCTGCCAAGGCCATTGGTCTGGTGATGCCGGCGCTCAAAGGCAAACTGGACGGCTATTCGATGCGCGTGCCGACGCCCGACGTCAGCGTCGTTGATTTCGTTGCGATTCTGGAGAAGCCCACCACCTCAGACGCTGTGAACGCCGCGCTGAAAGCCGCTGCGGATGGTCCGATGAAAGGCATCCTGGGCTACACAGCCGATCCCGTGGTGTCGACCGATATGCTGCACAACCCGCACAGTTCCATTGTCGATTCGCTGCTGACCAAAGTGCTGGACGGCACGCTGGTGAAGGTGGTCGCGTGGTACGACAACGAATGGGGCTATTCGATGCGCGTGGTCGACCTGGTGAAGTTCCTGGCTGCCAAGGGGCTGTAAGCACGTATTAGGGCACGCTTTCATTCGCAGCGTTGGAAGGCGGGATCAAGTCCCGCGGGACGGTTCCGAACCGGCTCGTCTGCGGACCCTCAACAGCCGGGAACTGTTCCCGGCGCGGGTTCCGAACAGTTCCGAACCTGCCTTCCATTCGCACAACTCCCATCTCCTCGGACAGACGTTGTCATTGCGAATCAAATCGCGAATCAAATCGCGAATCAACTTGATATGCTGAAGCTTGCGCGCGCCGCCTTTGGCCGCGTGAGCCTCCCCCTATGAAAAAGATATTTATTGGATTCCTGATCGGCTTGGCGTTTTGCTTTCTCGTGACCCTTCTCATCGGCGCGGGCCTCATGGCGGCTTTCACCTTGAGTCCGCAGAGTGTGGAGATGGCCAATAGTTCGGTCCTCGTTCTGCAGTTGGAAGGCGACGTACCCGAGCAATCGCCCGTCGATTATCAGATCCCCTTCCTCAACGAACGTTCGGGGTTGACGGTAGTCGAAAACTGGCAGGTGCTGAAGAAAGCCGCAGCCGACGCGCGGATCAAGGCGGTGGTGGTGTCTCCGAGTGGGCTGAGTGTAGGCTGGGCCAAGCTTGAAGAGCTGCGCGCCCAGATCCTGGATTTCAAGAAGTCCGGCAAACCTGTCTACGCGTATCTACATGGGGCGGGGACCAAGGAATACTACGTGGCGACA
Source organism: Acidobacteriota bacterium (assembly GCA_040007495.1). Classification (GTDB taxonomy): domain Bacteria; phylum Acidobacteriota; class Terriglobia; order Bryobacterales; family Bryobacteraceae; genus Palsa-187. The sequence continues at coordinate 2,739 of JBDTUY010000040.1, forward strand.
GCCGCCGACCAGATCTTCATGCCGCCTGACGATTGGCTGGACGTGAAGGGTCTGCGCGCGGAGCTGAGCTACTACAAGAACACTTTGGACAAGGTCGGCGCCGCGATGGAGTTTGAAGGCATCGGCATGTACAAGGATGCGCCCGATACCTACACCAAGACCAGCCCGTCGCCGCAGACGCTCGAAATTACAAATCTGATTCTGGATCAGTACTTCGGAAGCCTGATCAACGTGATCGCGGAGGGCCGCAAGAAGCAACCCGCCGACGTGCGCGCGCTGATCGACAAAGGTCCCTTCGTTGGGCAAGGCGCGGTCGACAGCGGGATGATCGACGCGACGATATTTGAAGACGAAATGTACGACCGCCTCAAGGCCGCTCTGAAAACGGCCTCGCTCAAGAAGGTTACCTCGCCCGATTACGAAAGGGTGAACCTCGCCGGATTCGACGGTAAGGGCGCGCGCGTGGCGGTGGTCACGGGTGACGGTGAGATCACAGGAGGCAACAACACGTCGCTTACGGGCGGCGGACTCACCGCGAGCGGGATCGCCAAGGTCCTGCGAAAGGTCCGCGAAGATTCGACTATTCAAGGCGTGATCGTACGCATCGATTCTCCGGGTGGCGACGCAGTGGCATCGGCAGAAATCCTGCATGAAGTAAAACTGCTGAGCGCCAAGAAGCCCACCATCATCTCGATGTCGGATTATGCAGCGTCCGGCGGCTACATGATGGCGATGACCGGCGATCCGATTCTGGCGTACAACAACACGCTTACAGGCTCGATCGGTGTGTTCTTCGGCAAGCTGACGCTACGCGGTTTCTACGACAAGATCGGCCTGAATCGTACTCTGCTGACGCGCGGCAAGTGGGCAACCATCGATTCTGAATACACGCCGCTCAGCCCAGACGAACGGGCTCGCCTGCATGGGGAGCTGCTCGAATACTACAAAGGCTTCGTGCAGCGTGTAGCCGATGGCCGTAAGCAGCCCTTCGACAAGATCGAGCCGTTAGCGCAAGGCCGCGTCTGGCTAGGCGCGCAAGCGAAAACTAACGGCCTGATCGACGAAATCGGCGGCCTGGACCGCGCGGTCGAGATGATGAAGCAGAAGGCCAAAATCCCAACCGGCGACCGAGTATCGTTGATCCTCTACCCGGAACGTCGCAGCCTGGTGGAAACGCTACTGAACCGCGACAAGCAGCCAACCGACGTGGAGTTGATGGTCGACAAAGTGGTCGGTCGTTTACCGTGGCGAGCGCTGGCACACGGCGGGATTATGCAGCAGATGCCGTATGGGTTGGATGTGAAGTAGCGAAGGCGCGTACTTCTCGACCCCAGGTTCACGCCCCGGCCTTGCGATAGGCCTCCAGCAGACTCTCTAGCGTCACCTCGCCCAACACCTTTGTGAGGTCGCGGCGGTCAACCACGGGCAGCACACTCAGGTTGAACTGACCGAGTCGATGCAGGACGATATCGGCCAGCTGGTCGGAATGAACGTGCGGCAGAGTATCGAATGAATCGTGGCGAACGAGGCTTCCCAGCGGTGTGCCCACGTCGCGTGCCAAGGCCTCATCCAGGACCAGCGCTGGTAGGATGCCCTCCAGCCTTTCGTCCGATCCAATCAAACAGTCGCCGAGCGGGACACGGAGCCGTGCTTGCGCGACGCTGGTAGTAGGGTTCAGCAACGTCGCGGGGCGCATCGCGTCGCTTACGAACAGATCCGGCTCCGGCCGCTGCCCGCGAGCGAGCGGTAGATGCACGCCATCCTGGGCTGCCAACGCCTCGTAGATCGGCTGATGGTACAGCCTGCGCGCTACTGCATACGCCACCAGATTGGAGATCATCAGCGGCACGATGATGTTATAGTCGCGCGTCAATTCAAAGATCATCACGACCGAAGTAATCGGGCTGCGAATCACGCCTGCGAACGTCGTACCCATTCCGACCAGCGCGTAGGCACCCGCTGGCCCGGTGGTCGCAGGAAGCCAAGTGTGAAGCAGGGAACCAAAGCCGCCGCCCAACATCGCGCCGAGGAAGAGGCTCGGCCCAAAGATTCCGCCCGCATTGCCTGAGCTATAACAGACCACCGTCGCCAGCAGTTTTAGGATCAAGAGAAGAAACATGGTGGTGGTGCTCAGCTCGCCATGCAAGGCCAACTCAACCGCCGCGTATCCCGCGCCCAAAACCTCCGCGCTGTAGAGCGCAAGAATACCGGCTGCCAGTCCACCGGAGGCGGGCTGGAGCGCTAACGTCCACGTTGGTAGCTTCTGGTATTTCAAGCGCAGCCACAGGATCGAGGAGGAAAACGCCACGGAAACCAGACCGCCTACCACTCCCAACAGGGCGTAGAACAGGAATTCGGTCGGATGTGCCAGCGTGTAGGATGGGACGCGGAAGAGTGGTGCATCCCCAAGAAATAGGTGCAGCACCATCCATGAGGTCGCGGCACCCATCACCACCGAACCGATCGCGCGCGCGTTCATGTCTCCCAACAGCTCTTCCAGTGTGAACAGCACCGCCGCCATCGGCGTGTTGAACGCCGCCGCAAGCGCTGCGGCCGCACCCACCGGGACCAGCGCCTGCACGTCGCGCTCCTCCATTCCGAGTTTACGTACCAGGAACGATGCCACGCCGGACCCGATCTGCACCGAGGGTCCCTCGCGGCCCAGCGCCACGCCGCCGCCCAGCGAAAGCGAACAGCAGAAGAACTTGCCAAGGGCCGTTCTAATGCTGATGTGCCCGCCCCCAGCAATCAAAGCGGCCTTGGTCTGGGGAATCCCACTGCCGCGAGCGTCTGGAAATACGCGCAACAGAAGATAGCCCGCTACCAGGGCGGCCGCCGCCGGCGTCAAGGGCCGCATCCAGACCGGCATCATGTCGCTAAACAGCAGCCGATGCATCCAGTCCGTGAACGCCATGAAGGCGACAATGATCGATCCGACCAGCGCGCCGATGATGATTGTGAGAACGAAGTGCGAGGGGTCTGAAACGACCCGGCGAAGTTGCCTCCGCAGTGAGAACGCCATCTAGTAACTAGAGTCGCACGTATGGGTGTGGCGTCGCGGCTTAGGCTGCGGCGGCATGGGGGGTCGCATGTCCGCGAGGAGCTCTTCCCGGTCGGCGTGGGAGACTTTACTCCAGGATTACTCCGTCTGCCCGCTTGCTTTACGCGCGCGGTACGGTGCTCTGGAGGACGGTAGCGTTGGCGGCCCAAGCGGGGTCGCGGCGCTTACGCGCTACGGCGAGCTTTATTGCTCTTACGTGACCCGCCAGCACCGACCGTCGCAACGGCTCGCATCTCTCCGGTCACTACGCGTGACGGGTAGAAGCCTTGGCGCACGAACTGGTCGCCGGTCAGCACCATGCCATGCTGCCGCATCATTTCTGGAATTGTTGATTCGACCAAACGTCCCCAGAAGGCCGGTAGTATCCTGCAGCCGACTTCGTAGGCTTGGCGGAAGCGTTTGCTGTTCTGGCCGATCAGGATCAGAGTGAACTTGCCGCCGGGGCGGAGTACGCGCTGAATTTCGCGCAGGGTGCGTGGGATATCGTCGCGACCCAGCAGTTCCAGCAGGTAACAGCACATCACTGCGTCGAAACTCTCGTCGCGAAACGGGAGATCGCGAACGTCGACTGCGCCGCAGTGCGCCATCACGCCGGGTGCCGCTTTGCGCGCCCTCTTTAGCGTGTACGCCGCCATGTTGGGCGAAATGTCGACACCGACGGTGCTGCCATCCGGATTCAATTCCACCAACTGCTGGAACATTTCTCCGGTGCCGCTGGCCACTTCCAGAACCTTCATACCGTTCTGAATTCCGGCCTGCTCCAATGCGACTTTGTGGGCCTTGGAATGAAAGAAATACGTGCTGAGCGGATAGACCGCAGAAATATTGTCGTAGAAGCGCCGCGTCCGATGGGCTATGGTATGGGCCATAGGCTCCGTGCGAGGCAGGGATAGTGAGTAGTTGAGATCGCTCAAATGATTAACTCCGCTAGCGGCCTTGGTCCTACTCCGCTGATCGCTTGGCATTGAAATAAACTGGTTCACTCCGCCTACACCGTTCGTTCCGCGCGAGCCGTTCCCGATCCGCGCTGCGAATCTTTTCCTAAACCCAGTCGTTACAACAAATACACACACTTGCTTGCCGGATCTCCAGGTAGCGTCAGATAAGTTGCCTAAGTGCCAACCCGGTTTCCGGATACAGATACAACATCATATACGGTACCACTGACTCGGTGGGGAATTTCAATCCCCGTGCTGGTACCTTCCCCGGTTCGACTGTCGATCCACATCTTATAATTGTCCCCGTACAACACTTTTAGCCGCTCATTCACGTTGCTGACGCCGATTCCACGCTCAAACACGTTGGCCAATTTGCCCTCGGGAATCCCCACCCCGTCGTCCGTCACCAAAATATGCAGGATGGGGCCTTCGCGATGGCCCCGAACTTTGATCGTCCCCCCGTCCACCTTACTGGCGAGGCCGTGGCGGATGCTATTTTCGATCAGCGGCTGCAACAGCATGCTGGGGACCAGCAAATCCAGGCAGTCCTGGTCAATTTCCTTGACGAAATGCAGTTTGTCGCCGAAGCGGACCATCTCAATTGCAAGGTAGTCGTCAATAAAGGAAAGCTCATCTCCAAACGAGATCAGGTTGTCCTGCGTGCGCAGCAAACGGCGTAGGATCTTGGATAGCTTGTAGACGACCTGGCGGGCCTGCTCCGGGTCCTGCCGGATCAGGGCAGCGACCGAGTTCAGAGTATTGAACAGAAAGTGCGGATTAATTTGACTGCTCAAGGCCGCCAAGCGAGCCTCACTTAAAAGGCCCTGCTGCTGTTCTAAAATTTTTTCGTTGCGGCTGGAATTCCAGATCTTGATCGGCAAGACGGTCGCAAATAATGTGCAGACGTAGGGCGCGAAAGCCATCCAGGGGCTTGCGTCCTGCCAATGTGTTTGTAAGGCGAAAACGCCCTTAGGTTCAAAGCGGGTGGCGATGGTCGATCGCAGCAGCTCTGCCAATAGAATCACACCCAGGCATGTGATGCTGAACACCGGGAGACGGAGGTCGCGCTTTCGCAACACGCGATACAAGCCCAGGTCAGGAAACGGCGAGATTTTCCAGATAAATTCCTTGTCGGGAGCCAGATCGCGCAGTAGCCCTCCCGTCACGCCGACCGCTGCCAGCAGAGGCATCGACATCAGCTCCTGGTTGAACATCGCGGGAACCGAAATCAGCACGCCAGCGACCATGCCCGTCATATACCCGCCGAGCATGCCCAGCACCAGGCTCGCTTCCAACCCCAGGTCCATCGCCTGATAGGCGTCCGGCGTAAACCTGCTGCTGACCACGCGGATCAGCACACCAAGTCCATAGATAAATGCGCACACAATCGCCATGCGGAGGCGTTGCATAAGCGTGCGCTCTTCGCGCATCAGCATCTGTTGAAACGCGGCGGAGCGGGTCAGGATGCTAGCCAGAGAGGCCGCCACCGCCAACTTCACCATCAGGATCACCACGTGCTGTTCGTTCATGTGTGTGGGAAGTGGCGCGTAAACATGGCCGGTAGGACCACCTGCCGATCATTATAGTGGACCACTGCTCCAGAAACCGACCAATAAGCATCTGGCTCCCAGCACCGCGTCCAGAAACAGGAGCGGTATACTCGTGGCATGGCGAATGCCCCCGAAGTATTGTTCGCAACGCGATCTGTTCTCCACGCGAATGCCGCAATGGTTCGCGAGATCGCGGCGAGACATGGGGCGCTTCATTTACGTCTTTTTGGTTCAATTGCGCGAGGCGAGGATCGACCGGATAGCGATCTGGACCTGCTGGTCGATCTGGAACCCGGTCGCAGCCTACTGGACTTGATCGCCATTAAACAGGATCTGGAGGACCTTCTCCACCGCCCGGTTGACGTCGTGACGGAAGCGTCGCTAAGTCCCTACATGCGTGAGGCGGTATTAAAGGAAGCGCTTACGCTCTAGCGCCAATTTGAAGGTCCTATTTGAAATCGGATCGTACCTACCTCCTGCATATTCGCGATTCAATCGCTAGAATCGAGCAGTATGCGAGCGTTGGCCGTGAGCAGTTCTTCACCACACCGCATTGGCAGGACGCTATTATTCGGCAACTCGAGATCATAGGCGAGGCAACCAAACACCTGTCTCCTGGGTTGCGAGAGGCGAATCACGATACGCCTTGGCGGCGTATCGGCGGGCTGCGGGATGTCTTGATTCACCACTATATGGGTGTCGATCTAGAGGCCATTTGGAGTGTGGTCGAGTACGGAATTCCGTCATTAAGAATGGACATTGAACGGATTTTGAGCGAACACGGGTAGCCGCAAGTTCATTCAACGAGTCTGGTTCTCTGACGTCCAATCACACGCCTCCACAACGTCACCGCTGTCAAAATCGCAATCTCACGATTCAAGTGTTTGTGATGGTCTTTAATAGACGGAACCGGACAAGCATCGCAAATTGAACTGCCGGGTTCCAGGCTGCGACCTGCGAAACGGTCGCGAACGGAACGATAGTTCGCGTTGTTGACCAGGTTCATATAGGTTCTCTCTCCATTGCCCTCTGGATTGCCCGACGGCACAAGTGTTCCGAAATCATTCGTCCGGCTGTGCACGCCAGTACACGGGGCCACCGCGCCATCCGCATTCACTGCCGGTGACATATAGTGCCAGGAACAGGTATTGGAGGATTTTTGGGGGTGCTTCCGGGGGATGCGGAACGCGCGATCTTCAGGCGCCCATGAGATCAAGGCGTCGCGTTCCTGCGTGGCGATCTCCGGCCGCTCCGTATCCAGCAATGGTGCCCGAAAACAAATGCGATCCACGCCGAATTGTTTCGCCAACTCGCGAGCACGGTCCTTCTCATGCTCGTTATGCCGGAAGACTACGTACTGCCAAGTGATCAAAGGGCGCGTTACGCCCAAACGCCGCTTCTCTGCAACCAGCTTGGCGATGTTCGCGCAGACCAAAGAGAAGTCGCCGCCCTTGCGGTACTGGGCGTACGTTTCTTGCGTAGCACCGTCCAGGGATACGATCATCTCATGCAGTCCACTCGTAACCAGCCGGTGGATGCGAGCGTCGTCGAGAGGCAGGCTCAGGCTTGTACTCAACGTACATATAATCCCCCTCGCCTCAGCGCGGGAAATTAGAGTTTCGACATGGGTATTCAGCAGAGGCTCACCCCAGTTGAAGAAGTCCATGAAGAACAAGTAGTCGCCGAGTTCCTCCAGCAACCGCTCGAACAGCAAGAGGTCGAGATGGCCGTGAGGGCGGTCGATCGTGCGTTGACCGGTGGGGCACAAGGGACAGCGCAGGTGACAGACGTTCGTCGGGTCTACAGAAAGCTTCACGGGGCGCGCCCGTATGCGATCAGCCTTCCGGGCTAGCTCCCAGTTTGAGAGCGCCCAGTTCCAATAGGCCTGCGCCTTTCGCAGCCGGGGCTGCAGCCGGGTAATCAGATCCGTGCGCGCGCTGATTTTCCGGAGTGCTGCAACAAGAGGGTTTGAAAAACGGTGGGGTTCCTCGACATGCGTCCGCATAGAGTGGGCTTTCTACCGGGGACGCGGAGGCTGGTGATTACAATCTTAACAATAATAGTTGGAGAGCACGGACACCGCTCCGTTGAACGCAGCGGATCCGCCGGAAAGCATAACGGAGGGCGGCGTTTACGCGGCGTGGCGCTTTAGCGCCGCTCCCGACCAGCAGGCCTCAAGTCCTGCGCCGCGTAAACGCTGCCCTCCTGTCATCTACTGCGGCTTTACTTTTCGGTCACCCGCAGCGAGATGCGGCGGTTCTTGGCTCGGCCCTCTTCCGTCGCGTTATCGCCCACCGGGAACTGGTCGCCGTAGCCCTCCGCTGTCATACGAACTGCGGGGATGCCCAACTTCACCAGCTCCGCCATCACGTTGATCGCGCGATCGTTCGATAGCTTCAGGTTGAACCCTGGGTCGCCCGTGTTGTCGGTGTAGCCGCCGATCTTCACTTTGATCTTCGGGTACGCCTTCAGGATCTCCGCAATATTGGTGAGCTGCTCCTGCGACGACGGCTGCAGGGTTGCTTTGCCCGTATCGAACAGCAAGCGGTCGAAGTCGAACCAGGTGGTCTTGTCGGCTGGCTTGGTGGCGTCTTCAATAAAACCGACCAGCTTATTTTCAATGCCCAATTGTGGAATGTTGAGCTCGACGCCATTGGGCAGTTTGCGCTTGAAGAATTCGCCCAGAGCCGCCAGGATGGAATTCGCTGCTGTGGCGACGGCGGCGGGCGCGGTCTTAACGGTTTCCAAGATCTTCGGGGCCGTGTCGACGGCTGCTCCTGACACTCCACAGCAGTCCTTGAGTAAGAAGAAGCCACCCAGAATCACCGCAGCGGCGATCAGCAGGGGCACAAGGCCCATCGCGGGTTTCTCGGGCATGGTTTCGTGGTTCACTTGGGCGTCTCTCCTTGAAAATCGGTGCGGATTGGCTCGGCGGGAAACTGTGGCATGGGAGGCCGGTTTCCGCCATCGGACTATTGTCACACTTTGCCGAATCAGTCGTGTTAACGCTGAGGGGAGATTCGCTGCAGCCGGATTTGGCGCGTGTGAGTGCGCGGACCGATATAATGGGGGTACCCGATGGATTCCAGCCAAACTGTCAGCGCACCTGACCTCTCCGCCATGGTCACGAAAGTCGCTGAAGCCGATTTCCCGACGGAATTCGGTCACTTCAGGGTCTTAGGTTTCTCTGCCGTGGCAGAACTGTACAACAACTCAACTCCACCGGAGGAAGCGGTCGTGCTGATCATGGGTGACGTGTATAGCGCTCCGCCGCCTTTGGTACGAATCCATTCTCGCTGCCTGACGGGCGACGTATTTCACAGCCTGCGCTGCGACTGCCGCGCGCAGTTGGAACTGGCTCTGGAAGCGATCGCGAACGAGGGTCGGGGTATGCTGATTTACGAAGATCAGGAAGGCCGGGGAATCGGGTTATTGAACAAGCTCCGGGCCTATGAGCTTCAGGATCAGGGTGCCGATACGGTGGAGGCGAATGAGCAATTGGGCTTCGCAGCCGACTTGCGGGGCTACCAAATGCCTGCAGCCATCCTCCGGAACCTGGGAATCGCGGCCGTCCGACTGATGTCCAATAATCCGGAAAAGATCCAGGCTCTTGAAAATGCGGGGGTTGTTGTGTCTGAGCGGGTTCCTATTGTGGCGGAGCCGGTTACCACCCGGGCGGGCTACCTACGTACAAAACGCGAAAAGATGGGGCATCTGTTCCCATAACGGCTATTTTTACAGTTGGCTCCACAGTGTAAGTTGTTCAAGCTGTGGTCGGCGGGATTGTTTTCCACATCAATCCCATTTTGGGACGTGTCAATCGCTGTGGGCGATTGGGTGGTCGGGCCTGGGACTAAGGCTTATCGACACTTTGCTGCACAAGCTGTAGTGACATTAAATCCTCAGTCTTGCTATAATTTGGAGCGAAATCAACATTTCAACAGGGCCTAAGTAAAGGTTCTCTTTAAGAGTATTTACTTCTTACATACTTTACTGAGAACTAAAGAAGCTGAATCGGACGTGTTGAATTAGAGATGACAACGAGCGTAAGGCGATCGACCTCCCCACCCGAAGCGCCGTCCAGATAACTGAACACGAACGACGAGCAAGCGATTCACTCGACGCGTCGGGAAGCCGCGTGCGAGTCTAGATAGCGGGACGAAACATAGCCATGGAATTCACCGTCAGCAAAGCAGATCTGGTTCGGGAACTGAACTTGTCGCAAGGTGTGGTCGAAAAGAAGACCACGATTCCGATCCTATCGAATGTATTGGTTGAAGCTGAGAACGATCGCATTGTTCTTACAGCTACGGACCTGGAATTGGGCATCCGTTGCTCGTGTCCCGCTCGCGTGAAGAAGCCCGGCGCGGGAACGATCCCGGCGCGTCGCTTGCTGGATTATGTGCGTTTGCTCTCGGATGGCGACGTACAGATCAAGACGATGGACAACCATTGGGCCAGTCTGGTCAGTGGGCGTTCAAAGACCCGCATAGCCGGCATGTCGCGCGAAAGCTTCCCAGAATTGCCGGTGATGCCTCCGGTGCTGGCCGAGATTCCGATTGGCGCGCTGGGCAAGATGATCGCGCGTACGATTTTCGCGATCTCCGCAGAAGAGTCCCGCTTCACTTTGAATGGCGCTTTGATGGTGCTGAAGAAGAATGGCCTGGTGATGGTCGCCACCGATGGTCATCGGTTATCGATGGTCGAGAGCACGGAAGACATGCCGGGTGTTACGGGAGCCTATCGCGCGCTGTTGCCGCGCAAGGCGATGTCGGAGTTGCAGAAGTTGGCCAGTGACGCAGATCCCACGGCGTTAGTAAAGTTCTCCGGCGACGAAAATCATTTATTCTTCGAACTGGGCGACCGGCTGCTGCTGAGCCGCAAGTTAACCGGTAACTTCCCGGACTATGAACGCGTATTGCCCAAGGAACAGCCGCATTCGGTGTCGCTGAAACGTGATGAGTTGCGCGGAGCGATTGAACGTGTGGCGCAGTTCTCCGATGAGCGTTCGCGTGCGATTCGGGTGAATGTGGGCGGTGGGGAGATGAAGGTTCACTCCTCGGTTTCCGATACCGGTGAGAGCGAAGAGAGCTTGCCGGCTGCTTATGAGGGCGCGGCGGTTGAGATCGGATTCAACGCCCAGTATCTGGTGGATTTTCTGCGTGCGGTGAACACGGATGAGGTTGCGTTTTTGTTCAAGGATCAGCACAGCGCGGGTGAATTGCGGCCCGGCGGCGAGCATTCGGCCAGCTACCGCTACGTGATCATGCCGATGAGGATTTGAGAAAATAGAATTATCAGCAGGGCCAGCAAATTCGGAGTCGAAGCATGACCATCGAACTCAAACCGGAGCAGGAAAAGATTATCGAGTACGCGATTCTACGCGGTCATTTCAAGGGTCCAGAGGAAGTACTGGATGCTGCTTTGGCAGCGTTGGAAACTGCTCGAATTGAGGAGTTGAGGTCCAAGAGCCTGTCTCAATTCCTGATGGAGTCGCCGTTCTATGAGGCCGAGTTGAATCTGGAGCGCCAGCCGGATGTGGGTCGAGATCTTCGCGACGTGATTCTATAGGTGCATCGCTCAAGGAAGGCGGGTCGCCCGACTCGCTGCCAGCCGCTGGCTGGCTTCAAAGAAAGTCTGGGCCGAGGCAGCGCCTCGACGCGGGACGGGCGTCCCGCCTTCCTGACAGCTTGGAACGATAAGGAAATACATGGCAGCTAAAGACACGACACCGCAGGTTTACGATTCAACGAGCATCAAGGTCCTGGAAGGCCTGGAAGCCGTGCGGCTGCGGCCCGCGATGTATATCGGGTCAACGAGTGAAGCCGGCTTGCATCACCTGGTTTACGAAGTTGTCGACAATGCCGTTGATGAAGCGCTGGCCGGCTATTGCACCGAAGTCAACGTAATCATCCACGAAGACGATTCGATCACAGTGATCGACAACGGCCGCGGTATCCCGGTCGACATGCATGAGGATGAGGGCGTCAGCGCTGCACAGGTCGTGATGACCAAGCTGCATGCAGGCGGCAAGTTCGATTCCAACAGTTACAAAGTCTCCGGCGGTCTGCACGGCGTCGGCGTTAGCTGCGTGAACGCGCTGTCGCAAGAGTTGCATCTGGAGATCAAGCGCGAGGGCGCGACCTGGGAACAGGATTATGCCAAGGGCGTGCCGCTGGCACCTCTCGCGAAAACCGGCAAATCCAAAGGGACCGGCACCCGGATTCGGTTTAAGCCCGACTCCACCATCATGGACGCGACGAAGTTCAACTTCGACACGCTGTCAACACGCTTGCGCGAACTGGCGTTTCTGAACAAAGGTCTGAAGATCACGCTGGCCGACGAACGCGAGGATCCATTCCGTGTTGCGGAATTTCACTTCAGCGGCGGCATCGCGGAGTTCATCAAGCACTTGAATCGCGGCAAGGCCGTGCTGCACGAAAAGCCGATTCACATTGAAGGCGAGCGCGAAATGCCGCAAGGCCTGCTGAGCATGGAAGTCGCTCTGCAGTACAACGACACCTACGGCGAGAGCGTGTTCAGCTTTGCCAACAACATCAACACGGTGGACGGCGGCACGCACTTGAGCGGGTTCCGCAGTGCGCTGACCAGTACGATCAACGCGGCGGGCCGAGCGGCGGGCTTGTTCAAGGACGTTAAAGAAAATCTGTCGGGTGATGACGTTCGCGAAGGCTTGACGGCGGTGGTCAGCGTGAAGCTGCCGCAGCCGCAGTTTGAAGGCCAGACCAAAGGTCGCTTGAATAGCGATATTCAGGGCTTCATGGTGCGGTTGGTGAACGAAAAGCTGGGTGAGTTCTTCGACAAGAATTCCGCCGTGATGAAGAAGATCGTAGGCAAGGCGATTGATGCATCGCGAGCACGCGAAGCCGCGCGTAAGGCTCGCGATCTAACGCGCCGCAAAGGTGCGCTCGATTCCGGCGGGTTGCCCGGTAAGCTCGCCGATTGCCAGGAGCGCGACCCGGAGCGTTGCGAATTGTTCCTGGTCGAGGGTGAATCGGCAGGCGGGACCGCAAAGGGTGGTCGCGATCGGCGCTATCAGGCGATTCTGCCGTTGCGCGGTAAGATCCTGAACGTCGAAAAAGCCCGCTACGACAAGATGCTGGGCCACGAAGAAATTCGCTGCATGATTACGGCGATCGGCACGGGCATCGGGGCGTTGGATTTCGACCCGACCAAATTGCGCTACGGCAAAGTCATCATCATGACCGACGCAGACGTGGACGGCAGCCATATCCGTACGCTGTTGCTGACGTTCTTCTTCCGCCACATGCAGGAGTTGATCAAGCGCGGCAATGTGTTCATCGCGCAGCCGCCGCTCTATCGCATCAAGAAGGGCAAGAGCGAGAAGTACATCAAGGACGACAAGGAATTCACGCGCGAGATTCTGCGCCGCGCAACCGAGAATCTGAAGGTAGAGAATGTCGATAAGGGTATTCTCGAGGGCACCGAGCTGCGGAACTTCCTGATGCAGCTCGACGAGTTTCAGGTTACCTGGCGCCGGCTGGAGCGCCGGCTGCGCGAGCCGCGCGTGGTAGAAATCCTGGCGCGTCCCGAGCTCGCGATCGACACCAAAGCCGACTTTCAGGAAGAGGCCAATCTTAGGCCGGTGCACGAGGCGCTGAAGGCTTTGAAGATCGAAACCCAGCTCAAGCGCGAGGAAGAACACTCGGCCTGGATGGTGACGTTCAAAGACCCCACGAACGCCGAGCGCGCGATCGATATCGAGCTGGCCACCCAGCCTGAGTATCGGCGGCTTCGGACGCTCGCCAAGCAGGCAGCGAAGCTGAATCGCCCGCCGTTCGTGGTGATGAAAGATACCCAGCGTGAGACTCTGGCAACCTGGCGCGACCTGCTGTCCCACGTGAAGACCGAGGGTACGCGTGAAGTCAGCGTCCAGCGGTACAAGGGTCTGGGCGAGATGAACGCCGAGCAGCTGTGGGAAACCACCATGAATATCGAAACCCGCACCCTGCTCAAGGTACAGCTCGAAGACTTGGTGCTGACCGACGAAATCTTCACCACGCTGATGGGCGAGGATGTGGAAAGCCGTCGAAAGTTTATCGAAGAGAACGCGCTGGATGTGCGCAATCTGGACGTGTAACGGTTATGCGGGGAGCTTGGGGGCTCGCAGGACTATGGTTAGCATCCCAAGCTTGGGTATTGGCGCAAGCCGACGATACTCAGAGACTCGTGACTCTGCTCAAGCCGGTTCGCGGGCAGGAGCGGCTTAGCAAAGAGCAAGCCCAGCAAGTTCGAACGGAATTTTTGGCGTGGACCGATACACGTCTTCGCAACGGCGTAACAATTGACCGGCTCAACGCAGAGCTGTTTGCAGAAGACCTGCTCGTACCAGCCGCGATTTACAAGACCGATGACGTCTATCAACCCTTTGCCGGGTACCTAGAGAGGATCACGAGCAGTCCCATACCTTCCGCCCCTGACTTGTTACAGGTGAACCTCAAGATCGGTATGACTTGCGCTTTTGATCAGACAGCAATGATATACCAGCGTGATTCGATGCTGCGTGTGGGCTGGATCAACTATCGTGACACAGAAGGATGGCTCGCTTGGCGGATCAACACGATTGATGTCGGTTCGACGGATAGAAGCGGCGAGAGGATCGTCGCGGCGGGTTTAATGCACGCTTGGTGCACCAGCGCCTACGGCAGCATTGAACTGGACATCTGGAAGCTGACGACGAGCGGAATGGAACCGCTTCTAAAACGCGGCATCGGTGCCCGGCGAGATGATCCGGTGACAACGGCAATTGAGGGAGACACGGTCACCTTCCGCTACGACGCAGGAATGCGGGACAC